>NZ_JBDOQR010000033.1:0-53366 GCF_039839315.1 Phaeobacter sp. CAU 1743
CCGCATTGGAAAAACACCGCGACCCACAAAATGATGCGCTGGTTGACCCGTTGGATCAAGCCGCATAACCATGAAATCCGCAGCGTCGCCCGAAACGCTTTTCAACATCGTTCGGGACATTCCCGCCTTCCTTCGAGACATGCACATGGACGCGATCCGCCCAAGGCGCCTGCGCAAGATCGGGCAGATATCCCGCCGCTTCGCGGTCGCTTATGGAATAGTGCAGCTCGAACGGGCGGCCCAGCGCATGCAGACGATGCGCCATCGCGATCATCGGGGTGACGCCGATGCCGCCGCCCATCAGGAAGGACTTCGCAGCGCCCTCCTCCAACGGGAAATGGTTGATCGGCTTGGAAATAAAGATCCGGCGCCCTTCGGTAAAGATCCGGTGCAGCAGTTTAGAGCCGCCCCGCCCGGCATCCTCGCGCAGGACACCGATCTGATACTTTGACCGGTCGGCAGGATCGCCCGACATGGAGTACTGCCGCAAGAATTCCGGCGCCACGACGATGTCGAGATGCGCTCCGGCGGTCCATTCCGGCAGGTCGCTGCCATCGGGGCTGCGGAATTCATACTTGGTGACATCGGCGCTCATCTCTTCGACCTTGGAGACGATCACCTGCAGCACGGGACTGTCCGCGTCGTTGGAATAGATGTGATCCCAGGCCCCGGTTTCCCCGCGCGCCCGGCGGGATTGATATTCTTCGGCGGTGACCATCGCCTGATAGGCCTCGATCCCGGCCTCCCGGTCCATCGGGAACGGATAGGGCCAGGGGTGCGGCGCCAGCGGCGCGGGATAGACCGCAAGAGTCTGATCCTCGTATTTCAGATCGAGATCCTTTTGCAGGCCGCGGGCATTGACCGGGTGACGAGTCGGGCGATAGCCACCGTCCTCTTCCAGCTCCAGATCCCACCACCATTTCTTGGCCAGGTTCATCTCACCATTTCCCAGCGCATCGTCCAGTTTCGCCAGCGCAGGCGCCGCCTTGGGCAGATTCATCGCCGCCCAGCGGAAGGGCTTTTCGGCAAAGATCCCCTCAAGATTCCACGGACAGGTCTTCATGCAGCGCCCGCACATGGCACCGCCCGGCGTGGTGATCCGGTAGGTGGTGCATTTCTGGCTGTCACTTTTCCAGATCTCATAGCCGTTGAACATCAGCTTGGGTCCGGCCGTGATCGCCCCCGAGGGGCATTCGCGGGCGCATTTGTTGCAGCTCTCGCAAAAGGACTGCAGGCCAAAGTCGATCGGCTTGTCATGTGCCAGCGGCATATCGGTGGTCACCACGCCGGATTTCAGGCGCGGGCCAAGGAAGGGATTGAGGATCACCTCGCCGATGCGACTGACCTCCCCCAGCCCCGACAGCAGCAAAAGCGGAGGTTGCAGGACTTCGCCATCCATTACGGTGTGTGCCTTGGCCTTGTAGCCAAGGTTGCGGATCTGCCGCGCGATCACCCCGCCCAGCAGGGAAAACCGCAGATAGGCGCGCATGGATTGCGCCACCGCGATCCAATCGTCGCCCGAGGTGCCCTCGGTGGTGTCAAAGCCCTGATCGACGATCATGCTGATGGCCTGATCATGGTCGGGCACGATGGGCGCGCCGGTGGCGTCATGGCTGTACCAGGTCCAGTCGGGGCAGCGGCTGATGCCGACCGCGTCGATCCCCAGCCAGTAACTGGCCGCCTTTACGTTGGCGGCGTTGCGCTCTGAATCCGTGGGGCGCGGTCCTCGCGCGGGTTCACCATCCTGCAAAAGGACAAAGGCCCCCAGCATCCGCCGCTGCGCCATCGATGGCGCCGCCTTGCGCGCATAGAGCCCGCCGGTCGCGGCCTTCTGATTTGCCTTGCCCATGTCGCCGAACTGGCTGCGGGCAAACATGTCGGCGCGTTTGGGAACGCGGGCCACGCGCGCCTCGTCGATATAGGTGGTCGGCGTCTCAACCCGCTTCAGGGTTTCAAAGGGATGCGGCCCATCCTTGAAATCCCGCGCCGCGAAGGGATCCCCATTCAGCGCCGAACGTTCCGAACCAAGGCCAAGCCACCATTTCGGCCCCTTGGTAGAAAGTCCCGGCTGCTGATCGTCGGGCGCCAGCGGGCGATCCATCGCAAGGTCGAAATCGGTGGTCACCACCGCAAGGCCAAAGCGATCCCCCAGATAGGGATTCTGCAAACGGGAGCCCTTCACCGTTGCCAGCCCCGCAGCCACGGCCAACTGATTAAGATCCACATCTGCAGAAGTGCCGGTATGCGCTTTTGCGTCCCAGCCCAGAAGGCGAATGTAATTGGCCAGCACCACGGCGGTTTCGCTGGCCCGCAGGCAGGCGCGATGGTGTTCCGCGTCGTGCAGCCAGTCGCAGCCATCCTCACTCGGATGCGGGTCGCGCGGCATCTCGTAAAGGAAGGTGATCGCACGGGTATGCCCGCCGATCCCACTAGGCGGCGCCTGCATGGCATCGCGCAGATCCGCCATGATCATATCAATGCCCGAGGCCAGCGTCTTGGTCTGCTTGGTCTTCAGATCATGGGCCAGCCGGTCGATATCCGGATTGCGATAGGGTTGCTGCAGATGCGCCGACTGTGGCACCGGGCCGATCCCGACCATCGCAGCATCAGCAAAATAGCCAAACGCCTTGATATGATCTGCCCGCACCTGGGGATCCTCCGGGCAGCCTGCCTGCGCCTTGTTGACCAGTCCATCCCGGATGGCATCCATCATCGCCTGATAATCGCCCATTGCGTTGATGATCGACCCCGGCAGATCCGGGCGGCTGAAGGTCAGCGGCTGAAACGGAGGCACCGCAGTGAGATCCGGCATCCTGCCCCGCGCCAGCCGCTCAAGCGGGAAAGGCCCCAGATGAACGGGCCGGTCACGAGTAGAGAAGAAGCGCATCGCCATAACACCGGATCCTGCTGTGAATGAAAAAGCTGCGCTGTCTATACCGCAGGTACAGGCCTATCGGTAGCAGCCAATATCCAATTTCACGTAAAATCCACTTAAGTCACTGAATAATTTAAGAACAATAATGAGAGACGCGCCAGGTAACGCAGCTCTCCACTTCTTATCAGGCCGACGGCCAAGCGACGGATCAGCCCGTGCGGCCGTCGAAACGGCGGACATCCACTCCGCCTTCGGTCAAGCTGGCACGCACCGCGCGGGCCAGAGACACCGCCGTCGGTGTGTCCCCGTGCAGGCAGATCGTGTCGATGGCGGTCGGGATACGCTTGCCGCTTTCGGTGATGATCGCGCCTTCCGTGACCATCTGCAGCATGCGCGGACCGGCCAGTTCCGGATCATGGATCACCGCGCCCGGCTGACTGCGATCAACCAGGGTGCCATCGTCGTTATAGGCGCGGTCCGCGAAGATCTCGCCACACCAGTTGCAGCCGAGATCCCGCACCACCTCTTCCATGGCCGTGGCCGCTAGCACCATGATGATGATGTCCGGATCCACCTCCAGTGCCGCCTGATAGCAAGCCCGCGCCATATCGTAGTCGGTGCAGGCCATGTTGGACAGGGCGCCGTGCAGTTTTAGGTGCCGCACCTCGGTGCCCAGCGCCGCCGCCATGCCACGTGCGGCGCCCAGCTGATAACGCACCAGATTGCCCAGCGTCTCATGCGGCACATGCATCCGGCGGCGGCCAAAACCCTGCAGATCCGGAAAACCGGGGTGCGCGCCGATGCCGACACCATTGTCGCGGGCCAGCCCCATGGTACGCGCCATCACATCCGGATCGCCGGCATGGAACCCACAGGCAATATTGGCAGAGGACACCACGTCCAGCAGCGCCTGATCATCGCCCATATTCCACGGGCCAAAGCTTTCGCCCATATCCGCGTTCAGATCGACAGTTTTGCTCATGTATCGCCTCCAATGGCAAAGGGGTCGGCCAAAGCAGAGACCGCACCGCTGACAAGTTGATAGGACAGAAGGTCCTGAATATCTGCGGGATCCCGCAGCAGAGGATGGCAACCGCCCGGCAAGGCGCGCAGCGCCCGGTCATATGCGTCCTGAATCTGCAACCCCTCCTCCAGCGAGACCCAGCGGAACCTTATCGACGCGCCCGCCTGCGCCTGGGCCACCTTGGGCAGATCGCAAGGCAGGACTGTCCCGATCCTCGGGTATCCGCCAGTGGTCTGGGCCTCACGCAGCAACACGAAGGGTTTACCGTCGCCGGTCATCTGCACATCACCGGGCGCGATCACTTCGGACAGGATGTTGAGCTGCCCGGCGGCCGCAAAGCCCTCCCCTTCAGACAGCATCTCAACCCCCATCCGGTTGGCCCGGCTGCCCCGGGTGAACTCTGTCTCCGCGAAGCGGTTGCGCACATCGGGTGGGAACAGCGCGCTCTGGAAACTCTCCACGATGCGTAGCTCGCCGCCCTGAAACCGGTCTTCTGCAGCAAGGGTCAGCCCCGTTTCGGCAGGCCCGTCCGATCCGGCAGGCAACAGATCACCCACGGCGACTGCCCGGCCCAGCCCAGCCGCCACATGGGCGGAGCGGGAGCCAAGCACCGGCTCCGTATCGATACCGCCCCCTAGGTGCAGATAGCCATAAACACCGCGCCGGGCCGGGCCGATGTCCAGCCGCTGTCCAGCCTCGATCCGGTGGCTGGCGTTCCACGCCAGCGCCGCCCCATCCAGCGTCGCGGCCATCGGTGCCCCGGTCAGGGCAATGCGCAGGGGCGCTGTTGCTTCGAAAGTGCCGCCCATGCCGCCCATTTCCAGCGCGGCCAGCCCCGGATCCTGCCGCAGCAAGGCAGCGCCCTCAGCCAACGCCAGCACATCGGCAGCGCCGCCGCGCGACACACCTTGATCCAGTAGACCCGGACGCCCGCCATCCTGCACCGAGGCCGCCGGGCCGATTTTCAGCACCTTCAGCGCGTTCATGCCGGGATCTCCTCTGCGATGGCGCCGCCCATGGCTGCATCACTCTCTCGCAGTTTCAGGAAATCAGCGCGCGAGACCGGTTCGAACTGCAACTCATCACCCGCCTGCAGCGCAAAGGGCGCTTCGGATTCGGGGCGGAAGATCATGAAACCCGTTTGTCCGACATGGCGCCAACCCGTCGGTGTCGCAGAAGAAAACAACACGAACTGACGGATCGCCAAGACCAGCGCCCCGCGCGGCACCATCGGCGTCAGCTCGGTCTGGCGCGGTAGATCCCATTCAGGACCCAGCGGGCCCAGATAAGGCTGCCCCGGCGCAAAGCCGATGGTCAGAACCCGCACCCGCGCCGATCCCAGACTGTCGATGGCCTGCGCCTCGCTCATCCCCGCAGCATCGGCGGCCTCTGCCAGTTGCGGCGCCAGATCGGTGCCATAGACGGTGGGGACCCGCCAGAACCTGCGCCCGGGCGGCAGCGCCTGCTGATACCAATCCCGGGTACTCAGCTCTTCCTCAAGCCGGGCCTGTAGCCTGTAATGATCAAGGATCGCGGGCTCGAAACGGATATAGACCGAGGCCAGCGAGGTTGCCGTTTCAAGCACGCCATCAAGGCCCAGCGCCTCAAGCCGCTGACGAAAGGCAAGTGTCGCCCGGTTCGAAGGCTCACTCAATGCATCGGCAAAGGTCACCAGCATCCCCGTCAGGCCGACCGTGCGGATCATTGGGAAATCCGAAGCTACGTGCGAAGTCATTCATGCCCCCTGTTTTGCGCGCAAACGTTGCGGCGCAGGGCGGGAGTGTCAACACAGCAGTTTCAATCCTCGCCGGGGATCAGGCCCCCGCGAGGGCACCCCCGCTCCCATGACAGGAGACATCTCCGTGCCAGCCAAGACAAGGCGGCGCGTGTCGATCAGAGGGTTCAGAAATCTTCCCAGCGCACAGCCTCAGCCGTGGCGGCGTTACCGACCGCGACCGGCGCGGCTGGCCTTGGCCGGGGGGCGGAAGCCTTGGCCGAGGGGCCTTTCCCAGAGCTCTCACCCTTGGTTTCCATGCCGATATCCGGACGCGTCTTGAAGGACTGCACCTCTTGCATCAGATGCGACGCATCGTTGGACAGAATCTGTGTCGCGGCCGTCGTCTGCTCCACCATGGCCGCATTCTGCTGGGTCACCTGATCCAGCTGCGAAACGCCGGCACTGATCTCGACCAGAGTGGTGGACTGCTCTGAAGCGCCGGTGGCGATCTCGGAAATGTGACCGGAGATCGTCCCCACCGCATCGACGATTCGCTTCAGTTCCTCGCCGCTGCGGCCGACCAGATCGACGCCAGTGCCGACGTTGTCCTTGCTCTCGTCGATCAGTTGTTTGATTTCACCCGCGGCCGTCGCTGACCTTTGCGCCAGCGCCCGGACCTCTGCGGCAACAACAGCAAACCCACGCCCTGCGTCTCCGGCACGGGCGGCCTCAACCCCCGCGTTCAGCGCCAGAAGGTTGGTCTGGAAGGCGATCTCGTCAATCACAGTGATGATCTTGGCGATCCGCTCGGATGAGTTTTCGATCGCGGACATGGCGCCAATGGCATCGGATACAACCCGCTCACTCTGCACGGCGACAGACTGCGTGTTGCCAACAATTTCCTCGACCTTGCGCGCGCCTTCAGCAGCAGCGCGCACGGTCGATGTCAGCTGTTCCAAAGCCGCCGCCGTCTGCTCCAGCGTGGCTGCCTGGCTTTCGGTGCGATGCGACAGATCGGTGGACGACTGACTGATCTCGGATGCGGTCTGCTCCACCGCGAAGGACACATTCTTGACCGTGTTAACGGCCTTTTCCAGCTGTTCCATGGAGCGATTGAAGGCCTTGGCGATTACCACCGTGTCTTCCGAGCTGCGTACATTGACCCGCTGACGCAGATCCCCCTCGCTCAACGCCTGAAGTCCGGCGGCAACCTCCTGCAGGGCACGACGGCGGGCTGTGACATCGGTTGCAACCTTGATGACCTTTTCGGTCACACCATCGGCACCAACCACAGGTGCATAGGTCGCCTGGATCCACACCACCGACCCATCCTTGGCAAGCCGGGGATATTGATCCGACATATTGCGCCCGGCTCGCAGCGCCGTCCAGAACTGTGCATAGTCCCCGCTTGCTGCAAATTTCGAATCCACGAACATCGCATGGTTTTTGCCGACAATCTCGTCGAGCTGGTATCCCAGCAACGAAAGAAAATTCTCGTTCGCAGAGATGATGGTTCCGTCAGCTTTGAACTGGATAACCGCCTGAGTCCGCTCGATCATATCCACGAGCACGCGATCCATTTCCGATCTTTCGGGCGCTGCCCGCGTCCTACCTTTAAAAAACACTCCAGCGCTCCGCGATGAGTTGGATTGGTTGTGTACTGAAAGCTCAAACTATCCGGAAATCTCTATCTAAACTTTAACGCTTGCAGAAAATCCGCAGTGCAAAAGAATAGCTCACGCTTCGACGGGATAGATGCCGACGGGAAAATGCGGCATGCCCGCTCCACTGCGAGAGGGCGTCTCTGCCACACCGGAAAAAAGTAAAGGGGAGAAGAGAAGCAGTGGCGGACCGAGGAGGATTCGAACCCCCGACCCCTTGATTCGTAGTCAAGTACTCTATCCAGCTGAGCTATCGGTCCACTGCTGCGGGATTTAAGGCTCCCAGACGAATGCGGATTTACCATTCGTCTAACCTGCGCCGTCCACACCATTTTCAGTGTTTCAGGTAGTGGCGGACCGAGGAGGATTCGAACCCCCGACCCCTTGATTCGTAGTCAAGTACTCTATCCAGCTGAGCTATCGGTCCACTGGTGGCGGGGTTTAATGTGACCCGCAGATAGGCGCAACCCCAAAAACGAAATTAGTTTCAGCGCACCCGCACGGGCAGGTCAGCGGCTCAAAAAGCGCCGTCTCCCTTGGGCAGGCAGATCTCAAAAACCGTGCCCTCGGGTCCAGTCTGCTTCATGTAAACTGCGCCGCCGTGACCACGCGCCAGTTCCTGCGCAATGGCAAGCCCAAGGCCACTGCCCCCCTTGCGCGCACCGCCCTGGAACGGGGTGAACAGGTTGTCCTGCGCCTTTTGAGGAAGGCCCGGCCCGGTGTCGGTGATCCGGATTGTCCAGGCGTCATCCTCTTCGCTGGCGGTGATTTTGACCTGCCCCGGCTTTCCGGTCGCAGCAATGGCCTGGCGGGCGTTGCGCACCAAGTTCATCACGATCCGGTAGAGCTGCTCCTGATCTGCCCGCACGGTCAGCCCGGCCGGGACCGCGGCCACGATCTCGACCTCTCCACCGCTGGCCGCCAGGGTCTCGCTTTCGGCGACGTCACAGGCGATCTCATGCAAGGAGACGAAAGCAAATGTTGGCGCGGGTTCTTCGGCGCGGCCAAAGGCCAGCGTGCCTTCGCACAGGGAAACGGCTCTTGTGATCGAATTCACCAGCTTGGGCGCCAGCCTGCGCACCAGTGGATCCTCGCTGGTTTCGATGCGGTCGGTGAACAGCTGCGCTGAGGTCAGGATATTGCGCAGATCGTGGCTGACCTTGGCCACCGCTCCGCCCAGCTGAGCCAGCCGTTCTTTCTGCTTCAGCGCGTGGGTCAGCTCGGTCTGCAGCTTCATCAGCGCCTCTTCGGCTTCGCGCAGTTCAGTTACGCCTGCGTTTGGCTGGATGATTCCGCGCGCATCCTCGGGCGCGGCTGCATAGCGCTGCATATAGCCCACAACGCCCTTGATCGGGCGCACCAGAAACACCCGCACCGCCATGAACAGCAAAAGCGCCGTAAAGACCGAGATCACCGCCGACAGGATCAGAATGCGAACGCCATAATCGATCATCGCCGACCGCAGGGGCGCGGTCTCCATGGTGATTTCGATCAGCAGCCCGGCATCTCGCACCGGCGCGCCAATGACCCGGATAATGCGGTTTCCGGGCGTCACCATACGCGTCATCGCATCGGAAATGAGCGTGAACGGCCCGGCCATGCGCAGATCAAAGGTGCCTTCGATCGGCTGCGGAATCGGCGAGGACAGCACCAGTTGGCGCATCTCGTCCCGGCGCAGAACCACGTTGAAGACTCCGGCATTCGCCAGAAGCTCCTTCTCCAGCTCCGAATCCAGCATGTCGTCTGCCAGAAGCGCCAGCGAAGCGAGCTGCGCCCGCTCCAGACGGTCCGACAGGTAATCCAGCCGAAACCGGGAAATGGAGGGCACGAAGATCAGCACCTCGGCCAGCATTACAAAGACCGTGGTCAGAACCAGAAATCTGCCCGACAGCGTATTCAGCATTTCGCCCCTTCCGGCTTAGGGGATCCAGCGCTGTACGAACCGGACCACGCGTTCAACCTTGGGATTATCAAATAGACGAGGAGAGAAATAGGCCCCCGCGACCCGTTTGTTAACCTCACCAATCGTCGGATAGGGCGAGACCATGGCCGCGACCTGGCTCATCTTCATATTATTGGCCAGAACAAGCGACCAGAGGTTGATCAGCTCGCCTGCCTGATGGCCGACAATCGTGACCCCCACCGGACGGCCCTTGACCACCATCGCCTTGATGAAACCCTTCGCCTTGCGCTCGGCAAGGGCGCGGTCGTTATGGCTGAAATCAAACCGCGCGATTTCCAGCTTGCTGCCGTGTTTCTTCCGCGCCTCTGCTTCGGTCAGGCCGACCTGCGCCAGTTCCGGGTCCGTATAGGTGGCCCAGGGAATATGGGCGGTCTTTGCCTTTGACGGCAGCCCGAACAGGACAGAGCGGATGATCACCCCGGCATGATATCCCGCCACATGGGTAAACTGCAGCCCCCCGGCCACGTCACCGATGGCATAAACGCGGCGATTGGTGGTGCGCAGGCTGTCATCGACCTTGATCCCCGAGCGCGTGGTCTCGATCCCCGCTACGTCCAGGTTTAGCCGCTCCGTATTGGTCTTGCGCCCGACCGCCACCAACAGATGCGTACCTTTGAAGATGCGGCCATCCTTTGCTTCAACTTCAATAGCCCCCGCCGCGCCGCGAATCTCACTAGCCAGGGCCTGTTCGGCAATCTCAACGCCTTCGGCGCGCAGGTGATCCAGCACCAGGGTTGCGGCCTCAGGATCATCCTTTGCCAGCGCGGTGTCACCTTCGATCACCGTCACCTTGCTGCCCAAACGCACATGCGCCTGCGCCATTTCAAGACCGATGGGACCACCGCCGATGATCAGCAGATGATCTGGGCGCTCGCGCAGATCAAACAGGGTCTCGTTGGTCTCGTAAGGCACCTGATCCAGCCCGGGGATTGGCGGCACCAGCGGCGACGATCCCGTGGCGATGACAATCCGCCGCGCGGTGATGACGTGATCGCCCGCCTCCACCTCGCGCGGAGAAATAAACCGCCCGAGCGCACGGATCACCCGCACCCCGAACCCTTCGAACCGCTCCTGACTGTCGACCGGTGCAATGGTGTTGATCACATCCTGAACATGATCCTTGGCCGCCGCGTAATCCGCCTGCGGCACCTGATCTGCCACCCCGAAGGCCGCGGAATGCGCGGCGCCATAGGCCGCCTTGGCGCTGGCCAGCAGCGCCTTTGAGGGCACGCAGCCGTAGTTGAGGCAATCGCCGCCCATCTTGTGCCCCTCCAGAAGGACCACATCGGCGCCCATCTGGCTGGCCCCGGCCGCGACAGACAAGCCACCTGACCCGGCACCGATGACCAGCAGATCACATTTAATACGCTGCATGATCATGCCTCCGGCGTTTTGCCTGCACCCTTGCGGCGCAGCGATTTGACGATGATTGGCATGGCCGCCAGCACACAGAGCCCCAGAATCGGGCCGATCACGTGCGGCTCCCACAGGAGCGACAGGTCGGGATCCTCGCCTCGGTCGAACACGGCGCCGACACCAACACCGATCCAGGTAAAGACGATGGCCCCGGGGATGATTCCCACCGCCGTCGTCCACAGGAAGTTTCCGAACTTTACCCCGACCATGGCGGGCAGCAGATTGGCCACGAAAAACGGTACCGCCGGAACAAGGCGTAAAAGCAGGAGCACCTCAATCTCGTTTTCCCGCAGCGCCTGTTTCAACATTTGCACGCGTCCTTCGGCGGCTTCGAAGCGGGCCGAGAGCGTTTCGCCCAGCCCCCAGCGCGCCGCCAGGAAGATGCCTGCTGCACCGATGGTGGCCGAGACCACATTGAGCGTGGTCCCGGTGGCAAGGCCGAACAGGAACCCGCCGGTCACCGAAGCAACAGCGGCGCCGGGCAGCGAAAACACGACCATGACGATGTAAACGGCCGCAAAAACCGCCGCGAGGCCGATCAGATTCTCATCACGGAACTGCAACAGCGCCTCCCGATTGTCCCGAAGCGTGTCGAAGGTAAGGTAATCCTTCAGCGTCACGGCTCCGATCACCGCGACCACAGCCACGATAATCAAAGGCAGGTGCCGCGCGATGCCCGGCTTTTTGAGGTCTGTCATCTTGCTCTCACCCATGTCTTGGCTGTTCGGCAGGGCACGGCCACCGGGGAGGTCCTCCCCCCTTGATCCGCCTGCCCCGGCGCCTTTTGCTGCTCCGGTGCATTTTTCTATGATCAATATGGCCCCGGCACGAGCCTGACGCATAGCAGTTCACGGGCGCTTGATCACCGGACATTTTTCGTGAGAAATCCACTAGTCCGCATGCGCGCCCTGTAACAATCCCACCGGTTTTCGTGACGCGACAGCGCCGCAGCCCCCCGAAATTTGACATAAATATTGCATGAGGGGACGAAAAGCGGCGAAAACACCGGCCAATGGGTTTGACTTGCCGCCCGATCCCTTCTAATCACCGGGCTTCGAGATTTGACCCCGGGAGGCGATTCCACGCCCTGCCCGTAGATACAATGTGGAGACCGGAGCGATGAAACGCACCTATCAGCCTTCGAACCTGGTTCGCAAACGCCGCCACGGCTTCCGTGCGCGCATGGCCACCAAGGCAGGCCGCAAGATCCTGAACGCACGCCGCGCACGTGGCCGGAAAGAGCTGAGCGCATAAACCGCGCTCACTGCTTGATCCGCGTTGACGGTATGACACCGCCGAAGGCCCCCAAAGACGGCTCTGCCGACGACCGGGACACGCCTTCGGCGGTTTCCGTTTGTCCAGACGGCGCCGAATCCCCGCAAGGGATCGAGGTGTTGACCAAGCGCCGCGAGTTTCTTGCGGCGGCGCGCGCGCGTCGTCAGGGCAGCAAGGGCATGATGGTCCAGGGTCGCAACCGCCGGGATACCGGCGGCATTCGCGTTGGCTTCACCTGTTCAAAAAAGGTCGGCAATGCCGTTGCCCGCAACCGGGCCAAACGCCGACTGCGCGAGGTGGCTCGGATGATTCTGCCCAGTCACGGTCGCCCCGGCTGGGATTACGTGCTCATTGGCCGCGCCAATGAAACCGCCCAGCGCCCGTTCGAAGAGCTGAAGCGCGACCTGATCTACGCCCTGAAGAAGATTCACGGCTGATCCTGTCTGCGGGGCCTTCCCCGGGCCCAACCTGCTTCCTATCTTGATCAACATGACCTTCTTTGCCCGCATCCTTGCCCTGCCCGTGCGCGCCTATCGGCTGATCTTCAGTCCCTGGGTCGGTTTTAACTGCCGGTATCAACCCACCTGCTCGGCCTATGCGCTGGAATCGCTGGAAAAACACGGCGCGGTAAAGGGAACATGGCTGACCCTGCGGCGAATCGGCCGCTGCCATCCCTTGGGCGGAGATGGCTACGATCCGGTCCCGGGCAGCGATCCAGAGCACGAGACCGAACAAAAGAGCAAGTCACAGGGTTAAGGGGCTGCTATTCCCCACCCAGTACCCACAACAGGCACTCTCGGCTCAAAACCTTGTGCCCCGCTTTTTTCTTGGCAAAGCCGTTTTGACAGGCTACGGGGCCGTCATGCTTGATGATGATCTGGACGAAATCCATCCGCTCTTTGCCGGTGCGCCCTCCACCACCGAATTCAAGAAGCTGCGCAAACGCATAGTCCGCTATGCCCGCGAAGCGATTGATCAATACGGCATGGTGGAACGACGCACGGACGGCACCACGCCGCGCTGGCTGGTCTGCCTGTCCGGCGGCAAGGACAGCTACACCCTGCTTGCGGTTCTATATGAACTGAAATGGCGTGGGCTGTTGCCGGTGGACCTTCTGGCCTGCAATCTGGATCAGGGTCAGCCCGGTTTTCCGGCAACGGTTCTGCCGGAATTCCTTGAAAAGATGGGCGTTCCGCATCGCATCGAATATCAAGACACCTACAGTATCGTCGTCGACAAGGTGCCACAGGGGCGGACCTATTGCGCCCTGTGCTCCCGCCTGCGCCGGGGTAATCTTTATAGGATCGCGCGCGAGGAAGGCTGCTCCGCAGTTGTGCTGGGGCACCACCGCGATGACATCCTTGAGACGTTCTTCATGAACCTGTTTCATGGCGGGCGACTGGCCACCATGCCGCCTAAGCTGGTCAATGAAGAGGGCGACCTCTTCCTGTTTCGCCCCCTGGCCCATGTGGCCGAGGCGGATTGCGAGAAATTTGCCAAGGCGATGAACTACCCGATCATCCCCTGCGACCTGTGCGGAAGCCAGGACGGCCTGCAACGCCAGCAGGTCAAACAGATCCTGGATCAGTGGGAATCAAACAGTCCCGGGCGCCGTCAGGTTATGTTCCGGGCCCTGATGAATGCACGTCCTTCGCATCTTCTTGACCCGAAACTGTTCGATTTTGTAGGGTTGAGCGTGAAAAACCCATCAGAAACAGAAGATTTGGACAAGATTCCCGTATTGCGTTAACTCCGCAGTCAGAAGCGGATCATAGTCTTTGCATGCACCCCTGTGCAGAAGGTGAAAGGTCCGCTCATGCCAAAACTCAATTCAGGTCTGCTGACGCACATCCGGAGAAAGATCGCTCCTGCGTTGTTCACGCCTCCTGTCTTGGCGTTTCTGCCTGCCCTGACACTGGCGACCTTCTGGATTGGTGGCGAGGCTGCGCTGCTTTGGGTGGCCCTCGGCCTTCCCATTCTCTTCGCGGCCCTTGGCGGTTTTGACCGCTCACGCAATCGCGGCACACCCCGGGATAGCATCACCGGCATGATGCTGCGCGAAGGGTTCGAACTGGGTGTGCGCGACGTGTTCGAGGATACCTCTGATACCGGGCTGCGCTCGGTGATCTACATCATCGAAATCGACGATTACAAAAACGTGGTGGATCGCTACGGTCAGGAAGCCGGCGATCAGATCATGCAGCGTTGCGGCGACCGCATCGCCAGCACCCTGCGCAATAAGGATATCGTGGCACGGATCGGCGACAGCAAATTCGGTATCTGCCTGACGCCCGTGTTGCAGCTGGACCTGGAATCCTGCGTGCAGCTGTCCGGCCGCATGCAGGCCTCGGTCGAAGAACCGATCTCACTTGATGGCACATCGGTTTATATCTCCTGCTCCATCGGGTTCTGCCTGCGCAGCCGTGCGCCGGGCACCAAACCTTCCGACTGGGTCGCTGCCGCCGCCACCGCGCTGGCCGAGGCGCAGCAAAATGGCCCCTCGGGCATCCGGGTCTATTCCGCAGATATCTATCACCGCACCAAAGCGCGCTGTAATCTGCGCGACGAAGTTGCCGAGGCGCTGGAAACCGGTCAGATCATGCCCTGGTTCCAGCCCCAGATCTCAACGGATACCGGACGAGTGTCCGGGTTTGAGGCGCTGGCCCGCTGGATGCATCCGGTCCGCGGCCTGATCCCGCCGCATACTTTCCTGCCAGCGCTGGAAGAGGCCGGGCTGATGGAGCGATTGAGCCAGGTCATGCTGTTCCACTCTCTCACCGCCATCAAGGCATGGGACGCGGCTGGTGTGGAGGTTCCCTCTGTCGGGGTGAACTTTGCCACCCAGGAGCTGCGCAACCCCGGCCTTGCCGACAATATCCGCTGGGAACTGGAACGCTTTGGCCTGTCGTCGGACCGCCTGTCGGTCGAAATTCTGGAAACCGTCATGACGGACCAGCCCGACGATGTGGTGACCCGTAATATCGCAGCGCTGAGCGCCATGGGCTGCCGGATTGAGCTGGATGATTTCGGTACCGGCCATGCCTCGATCTCGGCGGTGCGGCGCTTCAATATCTCCCGGATCAAGATCGACCGCTCTTTCGTGATGAAATCGGACCGCGATCCGGAGCAGCAGAAACTGATTGCCGCGATCCTGACCATGGCCGAACGTCTGGACCTGGAAACCCTGGCCGAAGGCGTCGAAACCGTGGGCGAGCACGCGCTGCTGTCGCAACTGGGCTGTGACCATGTTCAGGGCTTTGGCATCGGCCGCCCGATGCCCTTTGACCAGACTCTGGACTGGATCACCGCGCATCAGTCCAAACTGCAGGACGCACCGGCCATTGGACGGCAAAACCCCTGATTTTTTGGATTTCCCGGCGCCGGGGGCGGAATGCCGCCCCTGTTTTCCCGGATTCCGCTTGACCTTTGGGGTCCACCTCTGTTGAACCACACCCTGTCATTCCATGCACGAGGTGGCGGTCCCCAATGGACGATCAGAACAAGAATCTCATTCTCGCAACAGCACTCAGTTTCCTGGTGATCCTTGGGTGGTACAGCTTTTTCCCGCCGCCGGAACCGGAGCCTGCTCCGGAAACCGTGGCGAATGAAACGGCTCCTGCGGGAGACACGGCAGCTGCGCCCGGCGCAGCCCAGCCCGATACCGCAGTCAGCACCCAGCCCAGCGAAGAGGCCCAGGCCCCCGACGCTCCGCGCCTGACCATCGATACCCCGCGCCTGGCGGGCAGTATCTCGCTTCAGGGTGGGCGGATCGATGATTTGGCGCTGAAAGACTACCACGTCGAGCTGGCAGAGGACTCTGACATCGTGCGGGTCCTGTCCCCGGTGGGCGAGGACAATGCCTTTTACGCGCTTTATGGCTGGGCACCGGGCACCGGGCTTGGCTTTGACGATGTTCCGGGCGCCAATACCGTCTGGTCTGCGGACGAAGGCCAGGTTCTGGCACCGGACAGCCCGGTGACCCTGACCTGGGACAACGGCAAGGGCCTGACCTTTACCCGTACCGTCGCAGTGGATGAGGATTACCTGTTCTCGGTCACCCAATCGGTTCAGAACGCCACCGGCGCCACCGTGGCCCTGGCACCCTATGGCACCCTGGCGCGTCACGGCGAACCTGCGAATCTGAAAAACTTCTTCATCCTGCACGAAGGCGTCGTCGGCATGGCCGACGGAGAGCTGGCGGAAATCGATTATGGTGACATGGCCGATTTCGACCCCGATCCGCGTGATGGATCGCGCGCCGAGGTCAAGCAGGTCGAATCCAACGGCTGGCTCGGCTTCACCGACCACTACTGGATGTCCACGCTGATTCCCGAACCCGGTCAGGGCTTCCGCTCGATCGCGAAATACGACGAGCGGCGCGAAATCTACCAGACCGACGTCGTGCTGCCGACCGCGACCCTCGCCGATGGCGAAAGCAGCGAAGTCACCACCATGCTGTTTTCCGGCGCCAAGGAATGGGCGACCATCCGTGGCTACCAAAAAGACGGCATCGAAGGCTTCCTCGACAGCATCGACTGGGGCTGGTTCTTCTTCCTGACCAAACCGATCTTTGCCGTCCTGCACTGGCTGCACGCGATGATCGGCAACATGGGCTGGTCCATTATCGGCCTCACCATCTTCATCAAGATCCTGGTCTTCCCGCTGGCATATAAATCCTATGCCTCGATGGCGAAGATGAAGGAACTTCAGCCGCAGATGGAAAAGCTGAAAGAGCGCGCAGGCGACGACCGTCAGAAGCTCCAGAAAGAGATGATGGAGCTCTATAAGAAGGAAAAGGTGAACCCCGCTGCGGGCTGCCTGCCGATCCTGATCCAGATCCCGATCTTCTTCTCGCTCTACAAGGTGATCTTCGTCACGCTGGAACTGCGGCACGCGGCCTTCTTTGGTCCCTTCCAGGACCTCAGCGCGCCCGATCCGACCTCGCTGATGAACCTCTTCGGCCTGCTGCCGTTCTCTGGCCCCGAGCCCGGAACCATCTTTGCCACCGTGTTCATCGGGATCCTGCCCATCCTTCTGGGTGTGTCCATGTGGCTGCAGCAGAAACTGAATCCGGCGCCCACCGATCCGACGCAAAAGATGATCTTTGCCTGGATGCCTTGGGTGTTCATGTTCATGCTTGGCGGTTTTGCTTCGGGTCTGGTGGTTTACTGGATTGCGAACAACACCATCACCTTTACGCAGCAGTATCTGATCATGCGCAGCCACGGGTATAAACCGGACGTGTTTGGCAATATCAAATCCAGCATGAAACGCGCCCCCAAGACGGAAGACAAATGACAGACACCGTTACAGAAATCTGGCGCCACCCGGTCAAATCACACGGCCGGGAAGCGCTGGAAACGGTAACACTGACCGCCGGGCAGACCATGCCCGGCGATCGTGTTTGGGCGGTGGCGCATGAGGCCTCTACCGCCGATGGCAGCGCATGGGTGCCCTGTTCCAATTTCAGCCGTGGCGCCAAGGCGCCGCAACTGATGGCGATTGATGCCAGCTACGACGAGGCCACCGGCCACGTCACGTTGCGCCATCCCAGCCGGGGCGAACTGACCTTTGATCCCGACGCCGCAGAGGACCTGCCCCGGTTTCTTGATTGGGTGGCCCCGCTGATGCCTGCAGAGCGCGCCGCCTCGGCGCGTATCGTTCGGGTGCCGGGGCGTGGCATGACAGACACCGATTTCCCCTCGGTGTCGCTGTGCAACCTTGCCTCGCACCGCGCGGTCGAGGCGGCGATCGGTCATGAGCTGTCGCCACAACGCTGGCGCGGCAACATCTGGTTCGATCTGGGCACGCCCTGGGCCGAGAACGAATGGCTGGGCCGTGAGGTGCAGATCGGGGAAGCGGTCTTTGCGGGGCGCGAACGCACCCGCCGCTGCATGGCGACAACCGCCAACCCGGCCACCGGCGAACGCGATGCCGAAACGCTGAATACCCTGAACAGTGCCTTTGGCCATCAGGATTTTTCAGTCTATGCAGAGGTCGTGCGCGGCGGAACTATCCGCCTTGGCGATCTGGTAAAGGTGCTCTGATGCAAATGCAATTTTCCCTGGCCGAAGCGCCGGACGAGGCAACCGCCGAAAAGGGCCGCAAACTCTTTGCTGGCCAGTCCGAATTCCTGAAAGGCGTGGTCGCCATGTCGGGCCTGCCCGAAGCCGACCGGGTCGAGGTCTGCTTTGCCGGCCGCTCCAACGTAGGCAAATCCAGCCTGATCAATGCGCTGACCGGCACCAAGGGGCTGGCGCGTGCCTCCAACACCCCAGGCCGCACGCAAGAGATCAACTATTTCACCCAAGGTCCCGATCTCTACCTCGTCGACCTGCCGGGCTATGGCTATGCCAATGCACCGCTGGCGGTGGTCGAAAAATGGCAGAAACTGCTGAAACGCTATCTCAGCGGGCGTCAAACCCTGCGCCGCGCCTTTGTGCTGATCGACAGCCGCCACGGCATCAAGAAGGTCGACGACGAGATCATGGCGCTGCTGGACAGTGCTGCGGTCACCTTCCAATGCGTGATGACCAAGGCCGACAAGGTCAAGGCGAAGGATCTGGACAAGGTGATGGAACAGGTGCGTGGTGCCCTGTCCAAACACCCGGCGGCCTATCCTGAAATCGTGATGACCTCATCGGAAAAGGGCGAGGGAATCGCCACGCTGCGCTCAATCATCTCTGGTATTGATTAAACCGTTCGGCGCCCGTCAGACGTGCTGGGCGCCGTTCACCTCGATCTCCGCTCCGGAGATATATGAGCTGCCTTCAGAGCAGAGGAAGTAGATCGCAGAGGCGACTTCCTCGGGCTGGCCCAGACGCTGCATCGGCAGTTTTTCCACGATATGTTCGGTCCCCGGTGACAGGATTGCCGTTTCCACCTCTCCCGGCGCGATGGCATTAACCCGCACGCCGAGCGGGCCGAAGTCATGCGCCATCTCCCGCGTCAGTGCTGCCAAGGCTGCTTTTGACGTGGCATAGGCCGCCCCAGCGAAGGGATGCACCCGGCTGCCCGCGATTGAGGTCACGTTGACCACGGAGCCCTTGGCGGCTGCCAGTTCATCCTTCAACCCCCGCGCCAGCACCACCGAGGCAAAGAAATTGACGTGGAACACCTTGCCCCATGTCATCAGATCAGTGTCGAGCGTGTTCAGCCGTTCGCCATCCGGCCCTTTGGGGGAAATCCCCGCATTATTCACCAGTGCATCCAGCCGCCCGTTCAGACGCTCCTGAATGACCCCCACGGCATTAATGGTGTCCGAGGGGTCCGACAGGTCCAGTTGCACGTGATTCTCTTCGCCACCGCCCCAGGGGCATTCCTGCGGAAACGGGTGGCGGGAACAGGTGATCACCCGCCAGCCTTCGGCATTGAAATGCCGCACGGTGGCATGGCCAATGCCGCGGCTGGCTCCGGTCAGCAAAAGGGTCTTCTGGCTCATTGGGTGGGTTCCGGTCTGAGGGCTCTACGGCCTGACCCTATCATTCCCGCATCGCGCTGCAACGGCGCACTTGGCACAGAGCGCAGAACCGCGTAACACCACTTGCCAGAGGGACCCAGCCATGAAGAAGCAAGATATGAACCGCGATTGGATTGCAACCGCCGAGACACTGTCCAGCGCCCTGCCCTATATGCAGCGCTATGACGGTGCCATCGTCGTGATCAAGCTCGGCGGACACGCCATGGGCAGCGACGAGGCCATGGAAACCTTTGCCCGCGATATCGTGCTGATGCGACAGGTCGGAGTGAACCCGGTCATCGTGCATGGCGGCGGTCCAATGATCAACGCAATGCTGGACAAGCTTCAGATCAAGTCCGAGTTCGTCAACGGCAAGCGGGTCACCGACAAGGCCACGATGGAAGTGGTCGAAATGGTCCTGTCCGGTCTGGTCAACAAACGCATCGTGCAGGCGATCAATGCACAGGGCGGTATGGGTGTTGGCCTGTCAGGCAAGGATGCGGATCTGATCACCTGCGAAGAGACCAACCCGGATCTGGGATTCGTCGGCACACCGGTAGAAATGAATCCGGCGGTGCTGCACCACCTGTTCGAGAATGACATCATTCCTGTCATCGCTCCGATCGGCGCGGGCCGCAACGGCGAGACTTTCAACATCAACGGCGACACCGCCGCCGGGGCGATTGCCGAATCCCTCAACGCCGATCGCCTGCTGCTGCTGACGGATGTCTCTGGCGTGAAAAACGCCAGCGGCGAAGTGGTTACCGAGCTGAAGGCCGCCGATGTCGAGGAAATGACAAAGGCAGGCGTCATCGCAGGCGGCATGATCCCGAAGACGGAAACCGCCCTGTCAGCGGTCCGAAACGGTGTCCGGGCCTGCACCATCGTCGATGGACGGGTGCCGAATGCAGTGCTGCTGGAGCTGTTCACCGATCATGGCGCCGGGTCGATGATCCGGGCCTGACCCGCACGGGTGACATCAAGACAGTATTGAAACCGCCCCTCCCCCGGGCGGTTTTTCTTTGGGATCACGGGTCCAGAGGCTACATTTGGCTACCATCACCCAGGGAAGCCTATGACATCCGCACCCAGCTATCAGGAGATCGAGCGCGCCGCCAAACACCGCGACCTTGCTGTGCTTGGCGCCCTACACCCGCGCCATAACCCAGTTCAGGACCTGAAGGGCGGTACGCTGGTCCTCCTAGGCCTTCTGGGGGCGGAATGCTGGACCCGCATCACCGGCGCGCCGGAGTTCAGAGATGCTGCGGACGATCCGCTGGACCGCTGGTCTGAGCGGATCATCGACGCCTTGGCGACAGATACCGGAGCCACCGCCCACTACCCCTTTGGCGGGCCGCCCTATACGCCCTTCATCAACTGGGCGCTGGCCTCGGGGCGGGCTTTCACATCCCCGTCGCACATGCTGGTCCATGATACGGTTGGCATGATGATCTCGTACCGGGGAGCGCTTCACTTGCAGCAGGAGATCGATCTACCACCGCCTCCTCTGGCGCAGTCCCCCTGCGACAGCTGCGTGGCCAGACCCTGCCTCAGCACCTGCCCGGTACAGGCGTTGGTGGCGGGTGGCCCCTACGGTGTTACCGCCTGCCACAGCCATCTGGACACCCCGGAGGGCGCTCCTTGCCTTGAAAACGGCTGCCTTGCCCGGCTTGCCTGCCCCCTCAGCCAGGGGGCCGGTCGCGACCCGGTGCAATCGGCCCATCACATGAGCTATTTTCACAAGACATGACCTGCACACTTATTCTGACCCGCCACGCTAAATCCGCCTGGGACACCAGCGCCCCCAGCGACCATGCCCGCCCCCTGAACAAACGGGGCCGCGCCTCGGCCAAGGCATTGGGCGACTGGCTGCGGGACATCGATCAGTTGCCGGGACAGGTGCTTTCTTCCTCTTCGCAGCGCACGCGGGAAACCTATCAGCTGATGGATCTCTTCGCACCGGCTATCTTTACCGAACGGCTGTTCCACGCCAGCCCGGAGATCATCTTTGAGGTTCTGAAACAGGCCGAACATCCGCGAACCATGATCCTGTGCCACAACCCGGGCATTGCCGCATTTGCCCATGCCATCGTAAGCCATCCGCCAGACCATTCGCGATTTGACGACTACCCCACCGGCGCCACGCTGATCGCCCGCTTTGACATCGACCGCTGGAGCGATCTGACCTGGGGCAGCGGCAAGGTGGTGGATTTCATCGTGCCACGCGAACTTCTGGGCGCCTGACCCCCCACAAAAGAAAAACCCGCCGGAATATCCGGCGGGTTTCTTATTGGTGCAATGATCGGGAAGATCAGTGACCCAGGATCTGGCTCAGGAAGAGCTGGGTACGTTCGCTTTGCGGGTTGTTGAAGAAGGCCTCCGGCTCATTCTGCTCAACGATCTGACCCGCATCCATGAAGATAACCCGGTTCGCCACCTGACGGGCAAAACCCATCTCGTGGGTCACGCAAAGCATGGTCATGCCCTCTTCCGCCAGTTCGATCATGGTGTCGAGCACCTCTTTGATCATCTCGGGGTCAAGCGCCGAGGTCGGCTCATCGAACAGCATGATGCGCGGCATCATGCAAAGCGAGCGCGCGATCGCCACACGCTGCTGCTGACCACCGGACAGCTGGCCCGGGAACTTGTTGGCTTGATCGGGGATCTTGACCTTTTCAAGGAAATGCATCGCCCGTTCTTCGGCTTCCTTCTTGGGCGTCTTGCGAACCCAGATCGGCGCCAGCGTGCAGTTTTCCAGAATGGTCAGATGCGGGAACAGGTTGAAGTGCTGAAAGCACATGCCAACCTCGGACCGGATCTTGTCGATGTTCTTCAGATCCGACGAAAGCAGCGTACCATCCACGGTGATCGACCCCTGCTGGTGTTCTTCCAGCGCATTGATGCAGCGGATCAGTGTCGATTTACCAGAGCCGGACGGGCCGCAAATCACGATCCGTTCGCCTTCATAGACCGTCAGGTTGATATCGCGCAGCACGTGAAAGGACCCGTACCACTTGTTCATTCCGTCAATGGTGATCGCGACTTTGTCGGATACCTGCATTTGTGAAGTGCCAGTCATGTCTTGGCCTCCTTATCGGTGATCGGTCGCAAGGCGGCGTTCCAGCCATTGCGAGTATTGTGAGATGCCGTAGCAGACGACAAAGAACAGAGCGGCAGCGAAGCCCAGAAGCTCCCAGTAGACGCCATTCCATTCGGTCGAAGCGAGGATCGGTCCGCGGATCATACCCACCAGGTCGAACATCGAGATGACCGACACCAGCGTGGTATCCTTGAACAGGCCCACGGCCACGTTGACGATGCCCGGGATCGAGATCTTCAGCGCCTGCGGCAGGATGATCAGACGCATTGCCTGCGGGTAATCGAGCCCCAGCGAATCCGCCGCCTCATACTGCCCCTTGGGCAGGGCCGCGAGACCACCACGGATCACCTCGGCGATATAGGCCGCGGAGAACATGGTGATCATGATGACCACACGCAGGAACAGGTCCACGGTGGCATCAGGCGGGAAGAAATAGGCCAGCATCACCGACGCCACGAACAGCAGCGTGATCAGCGGCACACCGCGCACGAACTCGATGAAGACCACGCAAATCCATTTGATCAGCGGCATGTCAGACTGACGGCCCAGCGCCAGGGCAATGCCCAGCGGCAGGGACAGCGACACGCAGGTCACACCCAGCATCAGGTTCAGCATGAAGCCCCCCAGGTCACGCGAAGGCACCGCTGGCAGAATCGCATTGTCCGACGCTCCTTCGGGGATCAGCAAGCTGCCCAGCCACCAGATGATCAGGGCTGCAGCAATGCCACCAAAGAAGCCCGCGGCGAAGGAACCCCGTCCATAGATCTGGAACACCACGCCGCCAACGATGAACCCCAGAAGGGCCAGGATCGGCGCCATGATTGTGCCACCCCAGATCAGCCAGAAGGCAATAAAGGGATAGAGCGCGGTGAAGATCAGCATCTTACGGGGCAAATCGAAGAACAGCACTGGCGCAATCGCCACCAGCAGCAGAACCAGCGCTAGGTTCGGGCGCCAGTAGAACTCTGCCGGGTATTTGAACCCGTAAAGAAGCTGGTGCCAGCGTTCGGTAAGAACCGAGAAACAGGCGCCGACCTTGCCATCCAGAACCTCGCGGCACTCATTCAGCGAGTTGGTCGTCCACACGCCATTCACCAGCCAGGGCACGGTGTTCTGCAGGATCATGTAGATCAGGGTCAGCGCCACAAGGGTCAGGATCCCGTTGGGAATGCTGGAGAACAGATTTTCCCGCAGCCACCTGACCACGCCAGCCTGACTGGCAGGCGGCGGTGAGGGCGGAATGGTGCCTTCGGCGACAAAGGCAATCTGATGGGTTGTCTTGTCACTCATGGCTTAGCGCTCCTTCAGCTTCACGGAGGCGTTGTAGATGTTCATCACCATCGAGATGACCAGCGATGCCGTGAGATAGAACAGCATCAACAGGAGTACGCATTCAATTGCGCGTCCGGTCTGGTTGAGGGTAATGCCGCCCAGGGTCGCGGTGATATCCGCGTAGCCCACGGCGATCGCCAGCGAGGAGTTCTTGATGATGTTGAGATACTGCGAAATCAGCGGCGGAATGATCACCCGCAGCGCCTGAGGCAGAATCACCAGGTTCATGATGCGCCCGGGCCGCAGTCCCAGCGCGGCTGCCGCTTCGGTCTGGCCCTTGGAGATCGCCTGGATCCCTGCCCGCACGTTCTCTGCAATAAAGGCACCGGTGTAGATCGAAAGTGCGAACCACAGTGCGATCAGCGGACCGCCGATCTTGATACCGCCCTGGAAGTTGAACCCTTTGAGTGCGGGAACTTCCCAGGTCAGCCCCATGATGAGCATCAGCAGGATGAATGGCACCAGCCAGACGCCCAGCACCATCAGCAGCGTCTTGGGGCGCACGCCGGTGGCTTCCTGTTTCGCGGTCGCCCAGGTCTCGATCCGGCGGGTGACGAACAGCGAGCCGATCAGAACCGCCAGCACCAGAACCCAATTGAGGGCGGTGGACGCAAACAGACCGCTCTCGAACCACGGCATCGGAATGTAGACACCCCGGTTGGTGAAGGCGAAGAGATCCAGCAGCATCGTCGAATCCGGATTGTCACCGCGGAAGGCCCGCGGTCCCGGCAATACGGCGGTCATGATCGTAAAGATGATGATGATCCAGATCAGAACCGGAATGTTGCGGAAGATCTCGACGTAGACCGCCATCAGCTTGGAGACGAGCCAGTTGTTGGACAGACGCAGAACGCCGGCGATCACGCCGAAAATCGTCGCCGTAACGCAGGCAAGGAAAGCAACCAGAAGCGTATTCAGAACGCCCACAAGGGCGGCACGCCCGTGGCTGTCCTGGTTGTCATATTCGACAAGCCGCTGGTTGATATCATAGCCGGCGGGATTGCCCAGAAAGTCATAAGAGATGTTGAGGCCCGCGGCGCGCAGGTTCTGGATCAGGTTATTCCCCAGATACCAGATCGAAAGTGCAAGCAGGAGCGCGGCAATCGCCTGAAAGGTCAATGAACGATAGCGGGTATCGTTGATCAACATAGACAGCCGGAACCCGTCCTGTGGAGGGTCAGAGAGAGTTGACATGTAAAGAGATCCCCGAGGCTACAGATCTGTGTCCCGGCAGGGTTTTCCCCTGCTCCGCAGAAATCCGAAGCTCATTTTTTTCAGATAGGAAAAGGGCGCAGGATATCCTGCGCCCTCTCCGTTTTGTGCTTACCGGAACGGCGGCGAGTACAGCAGACCACCTTCGGTCCACTGTGCGTTCAGACCACGGGCCAGACCGATCGGGGTGTCTTCACCGATGTTCTTGGCGAAGACTTCACCGTAGTTACCGCCAGCGGCGATTGCGTTCTTGGCCCAGTCAGCCGACAGACCCAGCATCTCGCCCAGGGTACCTTCGGTGCCCAGCAGACGGTTGATTTCGGGGTTGTTGGTGCCTGCGGACATTTCAGCCAGGTTGGCCGAGGTCACGCCCAGCTCTTCGGCGGTGATCAGAGCGTTGAGGGTCCAGCGGACCACGTCGCCCCATTCGTTGTCGCCGTGGCGGACAAGCGGACCGAGCGGCTCTTTGGAGATGATCTCGGGCAGCAGCACGTGGCCTGCCGGATCGTCAAAGGTTGCGCGGGTCGCGGCCAGGCCGGATGCGTCGGTGGTGTAAACGTCACAGGCGCCAGCCAGATACTGCTGCTGTGCTTCGGCGTTGGTTTCGATCGGAACCGGCTCGTAGCTGATGTTGTTCGAGCGGAAGAAGTCCGCCAGGTTCAGCTCGGTGGTGGTACCGGTCTGGATGCAGACGGTTGCGCCGTCCAGTTCCTTCGCCGAGGAAACACCCAGGTCCTTGGGAACCATGAAGCCTTGGCCGTCGTAGTAGTTCACGCCGGTGAATTCGAACTTCAGATCAACGTCGCGCGAAAAGGTCCAGGTGGTGTTACGCGCCAGCATGTCGATTTCACCCGAGGCCAGAGCCGTGAAGCGGGTTTTGCCGGTGGTCGGCACGAATTCAACAGCGGTCGAGTCGCCCAGAGTGGCCGCAGCAACAGCGCGGCAGACGGCGACGTCAAAACCTTCCCATTCCCCATTCGCATTCGGAGCAGCAAAACCGACCAGACCGGTGGTGACGCCGCAGTTCAGTTTGCCGCGGGCTTTCACATCGTCCAGCGTACCGGCAGCAGCTGCACCAGCTGCAATCCCGGCCACGGTCAGCGCGCCCAAAAATACGGATTTGTTCATTTTTACCTCTTCCTGATGTTCCACCTGTACTGGTGGTTTTTTTCCGCCGTTAGCCATACCGGAACGACGGGATCTAGGGAAAACACCTAAATCACAGGGAAGTTTGGGCGGATTCATAAACGAACGTCAAGGGCTGGATCACCAAATTCGATGGACGCATAGCGAACAGGGGGGCGATTGTTAAAATTTTTCGCTCAACCGTCCCGCTGTGATATTTCCTGTCTCACGTCCTATCCCGGCGGCTGTCTCAACCCGAGAAATCGTAGAACCGTTTAGCGTGCAAAAAAGAATCACGCTTCAGCTCTGCTGTGGTTTGCGCCTCTTCATCGACGCCCCACTGCTCTTCCTGCCAGCGTTCATCCAGCCGGGACAACTGCCAGATCTCCTCGGCGTCGCGCCAGTCCATAGCCGCGGCAAATCCCAGGATCAGAGACCCCGACATCCCCACGAGATCGTGAAACCCAGCGAGCTGAAATGGGGTCATCCCATGCACCCGGGCGCGCAGGTCAGCAATAGTAGCCGCATCCTGCGGCTGATGAAGAACACCGCTGCGCGGATGCAAGCGTGCGCCCAGGGTCTGATGCGCCCAGTCGAGCGCCGGATCCCATTCCTCTGCCTGACGCGCGACCAGTTCCTTCGGGCTGTCGGCCCGGTAGCACAGCAAATCGGAATCGCCATATTCGGCCAGCATATCGGCCACTTCGGCGTGCTGATGGGTCACCTTGTCGATGGCAGCATTGGCCGAGCGGGTAAAAGGCATGGTGGCGGGATTGACCGATTCGGTCTGCGCGTCCCACTCCGCTGCGATGGCTTCGGCCATCTGCTGCGAGGGGACTTCAAGCAGCGCCTTCGCCGGGGTTTTGACCCGGCGCCCGTCCAGCTCGACGGTATAGCCGTCATCCGTCTCGGCGATTGCAGTCGCTTTCCAGAATCGTTTCGGTGCCCATTCGCTCATTGTCTTATGCCTTCCAGATCTTCTCTAGCAGCGGTTCCAACTCGGTAAAACTGCCGATCATATGGTCTGCCTGCAGCCGCTCTGCCGGGTGATAACCCCAGTCCACAGCGATGGTGGTGACCCCGGCCGCGCGGCCCATATCCATATCAAAGCTGGTATCGCCGATCATCACCGCATGGTGCGCATCCACTCCGGTTTCAGCGAGCGCCGTCAGCACCATCGAGGGATGCGGTTTGGACGGGTGGTGATCGGCCACCTGCCGGGTCACGAAACAGTCCAAATCATGCGCCGCAATCAGCGCATCGAGGCCCCGCTGTGATTTCCCGGTCGCGACACCCAACAGGTATTCGGGCACCGCGTGCAGGGCGTCCAAAGCCTCCCGTGCGCCCGGAAACAGCGGCGAGTGCCCCGCCCCTGCAGCCTGACGCGCCGACATATAAGCCTGCTTGTAGCCATCCACCAACGCAGCCTGTGCCGTTGTTCCCGCCTCGGGCGCCAGCTGCGCCATAGCCTGCGGCAGCGACAGCCCGACGATCGACAGGACCGCATCGCGCGAAGGTGCGGGCAGATCGACCGTCGCAAAGGCCGCGCTCATCGCGCCGGTGATGGCCGCCTGACTGTCGGCAAGGGTGCCGTCCACATCGAACAGCACCAGCCGCAGCGGGGCACTCATAGGAGGCCCTCGAACGGATCCTCCGCCGCCAGATCCTCGGTCCAGCCAAAGGTATCCCAGCTGTCTTTCATATGCTCGGGCAACGGCGCGGTGACCGAGATCTGCTTTTTCGTCACCGGGTGCTCAAACGCCATCCGGCGGCAATGCAAATGCAGCTTCTTGCTGATGATGCCACCCAGTTGTGCGCCCCAACCGTCGCCCAGGTTTTCCTGACCCGAGCCACCGTATTTGCCATCGCCGACAATCGGATGGCCGATCTCGGCCATATGTGCGCGCAGTTGGTGGGTGCGGCCAGTGACCGGCTCCATCGCCACCCAGGAGGCGCGCCCCGCCACCCGGTAGAGCGTGGCATAAAAGGTATGCGCCCGCTTGGCGCCTGGCGTGCTGTCGATCTCGGAAGGGTGCACCGCGATCATTTTTTCGCCTTCGCCGCTGCGACCATGGCCGCCCGCCTTTACAAGACCGGCCTTGATTTCGCCCAGGTACGGCGTCGGAACGCCGGCAACCAGCGCCCAGTAGATCTTGCGCGTGTTGCGATGGCGGAAGGCGGCGGTCAGCGCCTGCGCGGCTGCCCGCGTTCGCGCCAGAACCAGTACACCCGAGGTATCCTTGTCCAGCCGGTGCACCAGTCGGGGCTTTTCATCATAGCCAAAGCGCAGAGCCTCGGACAGGCCATCCACGTGTTTGGTGGTGCCACTGCCGCCCTGCACTGCCAGCCCGTGGGGCTTGTTCAGCACGATGACATCGTTGTCTTTGTAGATCACGCAGGACTGGATCATCTTTGCGTCAGCATCCGAAATCCGCCGCTTTTCCGGCGTGATCGGCTGGTGGTCGGCCGACGGCAGCGGCGGCACGCGCACGGACTGCCCGGCCTCAACACGGGTGCTGGCCTTGACCCGGCCACCGTCAATGCGGAGCTCACCCTTGCGGCACATCTTCTCGATGCGGCCCTGGCTGACATGCGGGAACAGGCGCCGCAGCCAGCGGTCCACGCGCTGGTCCGCATCCTCTTCGGTGACGGTGATTGTCTGAACGCCGCTCATGCGAAAACTCCTCTGGCGGCCATCAGGCCCAAAAACAGACCGCCAACAGACAGTCCCACAGACAGCACAATATAGAGAGCCGCCTGCCCCATTGCACCCCGTTCGATCATATTCGCCGTCTCAAGCGAGAAGGCCGAGAAGGTCGTGAAGCCGCCCAGCATGCCAGTCATCACAAAGGGGCTGAGATGGGTCAGCCCCTTGTGTGCGGCGGTGACAGCAAAGACCCCCATGATGAAGGAACCGATCACGTTGACGGTGATGATGCCCAAGGGAAAATCGCCATGGCCGAACAGTCGGACCACGCCGAGCCCGGTCAGATAGCGGCAGGCGGCCCCAAGGGCGCCGCCGAGGGCGACATATAGAACGGTGAGATACATGCGCGGTCTGTCGCGCGGCGGGCCACGGATGTCAAGTTTTCAACGCGCAAGGCGGCCAAACGCAAAATTCATGCCAACCTTCCAGTGGGTGGATGTCTTGTCAGACCTGCACGCCCCCTTAGTTTGTCAGCCATCCACTGGGAGGAGACCCTTATGCCATCTCGCCGTTCCTTTCTCGCCAGCCTTGCCGCGCTGCCGCTTTTGCCCCGCAGTGGCTGGACCGCGGCGCCGGTTCAGCTGGCGCTGGCGCCCCTGCAGCAGCAGATCGCGCCCGCGCAATATGGCAAGACCGATCTTTGGGGCGTGAATGGCAGCATGCCGGGGCCGGCCCTGCAGGCCCGGCAAGGGGACCGGCTGAGGGTTCAGGTCAACAACGGGCTGCCGCAGGCAACCTCGATGCACTGGCACGGCATCCGCATTGATAACGCCGTGGACGGCGTGCCGGGGCTGACGCAGGACCCCATCGCGCCGGGCGCAGAGTTCACCTATGATTTCACCCTGCCGGATGCCGGGACCTATTGGTATCATTCCCACGCCCAGTCGGTCGAACAGGTGGAGCGCGGCATTCAGGGCCCACTGATAGTGGCCGAACACGACGCCCCCGATGTGGATCAGGATCTTGTACTAATGCTGGATGACATCCGCCTCATGCAGGATGCGGCGGTGGACCCGGTGTTCGACCACCCCCATGACATGTCCCACGCCGGGCGCATGGGCAATGTGATGCTGACCAACGGCCAGATCGAGGCGCGCTACCCCGTGCAGCAGGGCGACCGGCTACGCCTGCGGCTGATCAACAGCGCCAATGCCCGGATCTTTGCCCTTGGGCTGCAGGGGCTGACAGGTTGGATCATGGCTTATGACGGCATGCCTCTAAAAGCGCCGGAAGAGATCCCAGACCAACTGCTGCTGGCACCCGCACAGCGGATCGACCTGATCGTCGATGTGACGGCCGACGCGGGCGAGGATGCCTTTCTGGTGCAGTTCGAACGCGATGGCGGTTACGCGCAGGCGAGCTTTCCGGTCTCTGCCGGAACCAAGAGCACCCGCAACATGCCCGCACCGCTCCCACCCAACCCGGACCATGCGATCACCCTCGGCAATGCGCGCAGTGCGATCCTGCGCATGGAGGGCGGCGCCATGGGCGGCATGCGGGCCGCTGAGTGGCAGGGGGAGACGCAAGGCATGCGCTCGCTAGCGCAGGCGGGTCAATTCTGGGCGCTGAATGGCGTGGTCGGGCGACCGGACGCCCCGCTTGTGCGCGCGTCCATTGGCGAGACGGTCAAACTCACCATGATCAACGACACCGCCTTTCCCCATGCGATGCATCTGCACGGCATGCATTTTGCCGAAGTCCTGCCGGGCGGCGGGCTTGGTCCCCTGCGCGATACGCTGCTGATGATGCGCGGGGAGACGCGGACCGTCGCCTTCAACGCCCACAACCCCGGCAAATGGCTGCTGCATTGCCATATGCTATCGCATCACGCGGCGGGCATGGGCACCTGGGTCGAGGTCACCGCCTGACCTGATCCGCCCGTCACCCGGTCAACTGTTCCGCTGTAGCCGCAGCTTGGCAAAGAACTCGGTCCGCCGTTTCAATTCCCGTTCAAACCCGCGCTCGACGGGCTGATAGAGAACCGGGCGTTTGACGCCTTCGGGGAAATAGTTCTGCCCGGAAAAGCCATCCTCGGCATCATGATCATACTGGTAGCCCGCGCCATAGCCCTGTTCGGTCATCAGCTTAGTCGGGGCATTCATGATATGTTTCGGTGGCGGCGTGCTGCCCGTTTCCTTGGCCAGACGCCGGGCGGCCTTGTAGGCCATGTAGCCCGCATTGGTCTTTGGCGCGAGTGCGAGGTAGATCACCGCCTGCGCTAACGCCAGCTCCCCTTCCGGGCTACCGAGCCGTTCGTAGGTCTCCCAGGCTTGCAGACAGACAGCCTGCGCCTGCGGGTCCGCCAGCGCGATATCCTCGACCGCCATCCGGGTCAGCCGCCGGGCCAGAAAACGCGGATCCTCGCCGCCCTCCAGCATGCGCGCATACCAGTAAAGCGCCGCATCGGGATCCGAGCCGCGCACGGATTTGTGCAGCGCCGAGATCAGGTTGTAATGCTCTTCGCCGGATTTGTCGTATTTCGCCGCCCGCCGCATAAGCCGGGTCGCCAGCGCCTCGCGCCCGAGCGGCGCCTCAACCCGCCAGGCAGAGACCTGTTCGATCAGATTGAGCAGCGCACGCCCATCGCCATCCGCCATTTCTTGCAGCGCGTCGCGCGCATCGCCGGTCAGCGGCAGCGCCCTACCGAGCTCCTTCTCGGCGCGCTGGGTCAGCAGTTCCAGATCCGTCAGCGGCAGGCGTTCCAGCACCAGCACCTGCGAGCGCGACAACAGAGCGGCATTCAGCTCGAAACTCGGGTTTTCGGTAGTGGCCCCGACCAGAAGGATGGTGCCATCCTCCATATGCGGCAGGAATCCGTCCTGCTGCGCCTTGTTGAAACGGTGGATCTCATCAACGAACAGCAGCGTCCCCTGCCCGTTAGCGCGCCTGTGCTTGGCCGCCTCGAACACCTTCTTCAGATCGGGGACGCCAGTGAAGATGGCCGAAATCTGCACGAAATGCAGGTCTGTTTCCTTGGCCAGCAGACGCGCGATGGTGGTTTTCCCCACGCCCGGCGGCCCCCAGAACACCAAAGAGGACAGTGATCCCGATGCCAGCATGACACCCAGCGGTGCCTCCGGGCCCAGCACCTGCTGCTGTCCGATCACCTCGGACAGGGAGCGCGGGCGCAGACGGTCCGCCAGCGGCCGGTTCGGTTCTTCGCCGCCGGTGGGTTGCGGCGCGTCGCTGTCAAATAGATCTGCCATGGATCAGAGCCGGAAACGCAGGCTGACGCGCTGCCCGCGCCGCAACAGGTCGAGAACCAACCAGCCCTGCGTGCGGCCCATCAGATCGACCACATCCTGCGGCGCCGTGACCGCTTCGCCGTTGATCCCGAGCAAGACATCGCCCCGCTGCAGCCCTGCCCGTGCGCCATAAGGCCCCGGATCGGCGATCACCACACCTTCGGCCGAGAGCGGCAGCTGCATATCCACGATAAGCCGCGGGTTGATGCGCGCCACCGTCAGCCCCGGCAAGGGACTGCGCTCACCCAGCTGGACCGGGTTGGCCGCCGGGCTGTCCGGCGCGCTATACATCTCGACCCGCACCACCTCTTTCTCACCGCCGCGCCAGCGCGCCACGTCCGAGCTGCCGCCGAGACCTGCAATGGTCATGCGGAACACCATCTCGGAGGGTGAATTTACCGGCTCGCCGTCCACCTCGATCACCACGTCACCAACCTCAAACCCGGCCTTGGCAAAGGGGCTTTCGGGGTGGAGTTCGGAGATCAGCATGCCTTCGGGGCGTGGCATCCCCAGCGAGGCCGCCAGATCCGCATCCACCGGCTGCCCGGTCATCCCCGCCCAGGGGCGCTGAAAGCTTTCCGCGCCCGCGCGAGCCTGATGCAGGAACTCCCGCACCAGATTGGCCGGAATGGCAAAGCCGATGCCGTTGGATCCGCCCGAGCGGCTAAGGATCCGGGTGTTGATCCCGATGAGCTCGCCATTCACGTCGATCAGCGCCCCACCAGAGTTGCCGGGATTGATCGGCGCGTCGGTCTGGATGTAATAGCCGAAACCTTCTCCGGTGCCGGTGCCCGTGCGCGCCAGCCCCGAAATGATACCGCTACTGACCGTCTGCCCCACACCAAAGGGATTGCCGATGGCCAGGGCCAATTCGCCGACCTCAACCTGATCGCTGTTGCGCAGACTGAGGAACGGCAGGCCCTCTGCCTCTTCAAGCCGCAGGATCGCCAGATCGCTGGCCTGATCTGCGAGAACCACGCGGGCGTCATATTCGTGCCGGTCAGTGGTCACGACGCGGATTTCCGTCGCCATGCCGACAACATGATAATTGGACACCACGATGCCATCCTCGGCAAGGATCACACCTGACCCCAATGAGTTCTGCACCCGGGGGCGAGGGTTGGAAAAACTGCGGAAGAAATCGTCAAAGAAGGGATCGCCCGCGAAGGGGGACGCCTGCGGCGCCTCGGTCACGATCTTGGCGTAGATATTGACCACTGCGGGGGCCGCCTGTTTCACAAGCGGCGCAAACCCAAGTGAAATCTCAGCCTGCGACTGCGGCACCCGCGTTTCGGCGGGGGCCTGCGTCCCCAAAGCAAGAGCCAGCATCAGAGCGGTCAAAACAGCGCGGATCATATCGCCTCCATTCCTCGGTCAGAACAGGATATGCGGAGGCTGGCGGCGGAATGCAAGCGCAGCAACGGCGCCAGTCGCGGTCCCCTGCCGGACCGGCACGCGAGGACAGAAATGAAAAAGCCCCTGCAGGCACAGCTGCAGGGGCCAGAATGACAGACCGTTGTGGCCTGTAATTTATTATTCGTCGTCGGCAGCCGCTTCGGCTTCGGCAACGCGCGCCTTGTCGGCAGCGCCCTTGGCATTCACGTCGCGGTCAACGAATTCGATGATCGCCATCGGCGCCATGTCGCCATAACGGAAGCCGGCTTTCAGGATACGGACGTAGCCGCCCTGACGATCCTTGTAGCGCGGGCCCAGAACGTCGAACAGTTTCGACACATACTGGTCTTCCTTCAGACGCGAGGCGGCGTTCCGGCGGGAGTGCAGGTCGCCTTTTTTCGCCAGCGTGATCAGTTTTTCAACGATCGGACGCAGTTCTTTTGCCTTGGGCAGAGTGGTTTTGATCTGCTCATGCTCGATGAGCGAGCCAGCCATGTTTGCAAACAGAGCCTTGCGGTGCTCATGGGTGCGGTTCAGGCGGCGATATCCACGTGCGTGACGCATTTTCTAGTTCCTTCTAAAGGTTTTGCTTTGTCTGTCAGCCGATGCGTGTCAGCTGCTCTCCTTGGGGCGGGTTTGCCCTGATTGTCCCCACCAGCGTGGGCATTTGTAGTTGGGGAGGACTTTCGCCCTCCCCTTATTCTCAGAACGAATCTTCGAATTTCTTGGCCAGATCTTCGATGTTGTCCGGCGGCCAGTCCTCGACATCCATGCCAAGATGCAGGCCCATGCCCGACAGCACTTCTTTGATCTCGTTCAGCGACTTGCGACCAAAGTTCGGCGTACGCAGCATCTCTGCTTCGGTCTTCTGGATCAGATCGCCGATGTAAACGATGTTGTCGTTCTTCAGGCAGTTTGCCGAACGTACCGACAGTTCCAGCTCGTCCACTTTCTTCAGCAGAAGCGGGTTGAACTCGAGACCATCGTCCTCGTCCTGGCGGCCAGCCGATTCCGGCTCGTCGAAGTTGACGAAGATCGACAGTTGGTCCTGCAGGATGCGCGCAGCATAGGCCACGGCGTCGTCCGGCGTAACGGAACCATCGGTTTCAACCTTCATGGTCAGCTTGTCATAGTCCAGAACCTGACCTTCACGGGTCGGCTGAACGTCGTAGGAGACCTTTTTCACCGGCGAGTAGATCGCATCGATCGGGATCAGACCGATGGGTGCGTCTTCCGGTTTGTTTTTCTCTGCCGAAACGTAGCCTTTGCCGGTGTTGACGGTCAGTTCCATGAACAGGTCCGCACCATCGTCAAGGTGGCAGATCACGTGGTCACGGTTCAGAACTTCGATACCGGCGCTTTCCGAGATATCACCAGCGGTGACAACTGCGGGGCCTTTGGCATTGATCGACAGGCGCTTGGGGCCTTCGACTTCCATGCGCAGCGACACACCTTTGAGGTTCAGGATGATGTCGGTGACATCTTCGCGAACGCCAGCGACGCTGGAGAATTCGTGCAGAACATTGTCGATCTGAACGCTGGTGATGGCTGCGCCTTGCAGCGAGCTCATCAGGACGCGGCGCAGTGCGTTGCCCAGTGTCAGACCAAAACCACGCTCAAGCGGCTCTGCAACGATGGTTGCCTGCCGTGCGGGGTCATTGCCCGGCTTCACGTCAAGCTGTGTCGGCTTGATCAGCTCTGCCCAGTTTTTATGGATCATGCAGTCCCTCCATTCCTGTCCGTACCCCATGTCCGAAGGTGCAGACGCCCGAGGTTTAAAATGACGTACCGGGGCCCGACAAATCAAGCGGGGCCCCAGCGAAAGTCGTAAATAATTAGACGCGGCGGCGCTTTGGCGGGCGGCAACCGTTGTGCGCGATCGGGGTCACGTCACGGATCGAGGTGATGTTGAACCCGATTGCGGCCAGGGCGCGCAGTGCGGATTCACGACCCGAACCGGGGCCCTGAACTTCGACTTCGAGGGTTTTAACACCGTGATCCTGAGCTTTTTTGCCTGCATCTTCTGCAGCCATCTGCGCGGCATAGGGCGTGGACTTACGGGAGCCCTTGAAGCCCATGGTGCCAGCGGAGGACCAGGAAATTGCGTTACCCTGAACGTCAGAGATCAGGATCTTGGTGTTGTTGAACGAAGAGTTCACATGTGCAACGCCGGTGGCGATGTTCTTGCGCTCTTTACGCTTCGTGCGGGATTTATCGCGTGCCATTAATCAAACCCTCCCTTACTTCTTCTTACCAGCGATGGCCTTTGCGGGGCCTTTGCGGGTGCGAGCGTTGGTGTGGGTCCGCTGACCGCGAACGGGCAGGTTACGACGGTGGCGCAGGCCACGGTAGCTACCCAGGTCCATCAGACGCTTGATGTTCATGGTCACTTCACGACGCAGGTCACCTTCAACGGTGTAGTTCGCGTCGATGTGCTCACGGATGGCCAGAACTTCGGAGTCGGACAGCTCGTTGACGCGACGGGTTGCGTCGATGCCAACGGCTTCACAGATGGCTTTCGCCGAAGTGTTGCCGATTCCGGTGATATAGGTGAGGGCGATGGGGACCCGTTTGGCAGTCGGGATGTTTACGCCGGCAATACGTGCCACGTGTCACTTTCCTTTTCGTTGCGGTTCCGTAACTCCAGAACCTTTTTTCACAACACCTGATGACGCCCTGAGAGGCTTTTCATCAGATAATGTATCGAGGTACTCAGGCGGCACGGAATCGGGCCGCCTGGATTGATTCCCAAGAGGGATGGGCTTCCCTATTGAGAATTGCGCATGTCGTCAACCCAGCGCCCGGCGGAAACGTCAAAGTTTGTGGGGTCAGCGGCAACATCCCTCCCCGGCGCCTGCGTGGTGCCCGGTTGGCGTCAATCCGTGCAGGAATAGAACCGCGTCGTGTATTCGTTGCTGTCGAACAGTGCGATCTCTCCCGGGGCTTCTTCACTCATCACGAAGGTAAACAAGGTTGGCATGAAAACCGGGCCCGGCGTCTGGCAATGCCCCACATGGGTTGTGACCTGATACCCGTCCCAATGATACTGCAGATCCGGCTCGAAACTGCAGAAATACCCCATCGAGCTGAAGCCATCCTTTTCCAGGATCAGCCCACCGTCATTGGCAAAATCCATCAACCGGTCCTGCTCCTCTGCGTTTGTCGGGCAGGCGGCGGGATCATTGACGAAATAGCGCTCGGCAAATCCGGGGGACGTCATCGCCATACATAAGACAGCCGCGGCAGTGATCACGGAACGGGTGGGAGACGTCATTGGCAAGGTCCTTTTACAAGATCCGCCCATCCTTCCCTGCTCGCCTTACCAAAACGAAAAGAGCCGGGACAGGCCCGGCTCTTTTTCCATTCTGTGCTGACATTTCAGATCAGTCGAGGACCTTGGCGATAGAGGCCTGAACCTCGTCGATGGATGCCAGACCGTCGATCTTGTTCAGCTTGCCCTTGGCATAATAGTAGCCGATCAGCGGCGAGGTCTTCTTGTAGTATTCCATCAGACGGGTCTTGAGGCTTTCCTCATTGTCGTCCGCGCGCCGTTTGACGTTGGTGCTGCCGCAGTTGGCGCACTTGCCATCGGCCGGCCAAGGTTTGGTCTCATCATGGTAGACTTCACCGCAATCGCCGCAGGTCGACCGGCCGGTGATACGTGCCACCAGCGCAGCGTCATCGACCGCCATTTCAACAACGGCATCCAGGCTCTGCCCCATTTCGGCCAGAAGGTCGGTCAGCGCATCAGCCTGCCCCAGCGTGCGCGGGAAGCCGTCAAAGATGAAGCCTCCCTCGGCGCCTTCGGCGATTTTCTCACGGATCAGACCGATGACGATCTCGTCCGTGACCAGCTCACCGCGGGCGATGACCTCGGCCACCTTCTTGCCCATCTCGCTGCCGCTGGCCTGCGCATCGCGCAGCATGTCACCAGTGCTGAGCTGTACCATGCCCCGGGTTTCCACCAGATGACGGGCTTGCGTGCCCTTACCCGCGCCCGGCGGGCCCAAAAGAATGATATTCATCGACGAGCGGGCCCCCGTTTTGTGCGTTTCTTGCTGCGGCCACGCAGCTGGCTTTTCTCGATCAGACCTTCGTACTGATGCGCCAGCAGATGGCTTTGCGCTTGCTGGATCGTGTCCATGGTCACCGAGACAACAATTAGAACCGAGGTGCCGCCAAAGTAGACCGGAATGGCGAACTGACCGCGCAGGATTTCCGGCAGCAGGCAGACAGCCGCCAGATAGGCCGAGCCCAGAACCAGAACGCGGTTCACCACGTATTCGATATACTCAGCGGTTTTCTTGCCCGGGCGGATACCTGGGACAAAGCCGTTCTGGTTCTTCAGGTTCGTCGCCACTTCGTCAGGTTTGAAGGAGACGTTGAAGGTGTAGAAATACGCGAAGAACACGATCATCGACACGAAGAACAAGAGGTACAGCGGTTGACCGGGACCAAAGTTGGCCAGCAGCCAGGACATTACCGGACCAGAGGCAGAGCCCGACGAGAAGGTAGAGATCGTGGTCGGAAGCAGCAGCAGCGAGGAGGCGAAGATCGCCGGGATCACGCCCGCCGGGTTCACCTTGACCGGCAGATGCGACGAGCCGCCATCATAGACCTTCATGCCCACCTGACGGCGGGGGTATTGAATGTGAATCTTGCGCAGGGCGCGTTCCATGAACACCACGAACATGATTACCGCGACAACCATCACGATCACGCCGATCAGAACCGCCGGGCTGATGGCACCGGAGCGGCCGGAGGCAAAGAACTGCGCGATGGCTGCGGGAACCTCGGCGATGATGCCGACAAAGATGATCAGGGAGATACCGTTACCGATGCCCCGCTGGGTGATCTGCTCGCCCAGCCACATCAGGAACATGGTGCCGCCCACCAGGGTAATCATGCAGGCCAACCGGAAGTACATGCCAGGGTCGGTCGCAAGATCGCCGGACTCCAGCGACACCGCCAGACCGTAGGCCTGCGCCGTTGCCAGCGCGACAGTGCCGTAACGGGTGTACTGGTTGATTTTCTTGCGGCCCTGATCGCCTTCTTTTTTTAGCTGTTCCAGCGCCGGAACCATGGAGGTGAGCAGCTGAACGATGATCGATGCCGAGATGTAAGGCATGATCCCGAGGGCAAAAATGCCCATCCGTCCAAGCGCACCGCCGGTAAACATCGACACCATGCCGCCGATGCCCTGCCCCGCCGACTCCATAAATTCGCGCAGTGCCGAGGCATCAATGCCCGGGACCGGAATGAATGTGCCAAGACGGTAGACGATCAATAGGCCGAGGGTGAACAGGATGCGGTTGCGCAGATCCTTGGCCTTGCCGAGCGCGGACCAGCTGGTGTTCGCCGCCATTTGTTCTGCTGCTGATACCATGAAATGGGTCTCTTTTTGCGAAAACGCCGCCCGGAACCGTTTTCCGGCTCGGGCGGCGTATGGAAAAACTGTGACCTATGTAAGCGGCATCGGCGCCGCTCACAAGCCGTTACTCAGCAGCAGCTGCTGTCGCCACGGTCAGGGTGCCGCCCGCTTTTTCAACTGCCGCGATGGCAGATTTGGACGCGCCGGTCACGGTGATGTTGGATTTGGCCGAGAAATCGCCTTTGGCCAGGATCCGCACACCGTCTTTTTTGCGGCGCAGCAGGCCCGATTCGACCAGCGAATCTTCGGTGATGGTTGCCGCGTCCAGCTTGCCCGCGTCGATGAACTTCTGGATCAGGCCCAGGTTCACAACAGCGAAAGTCTTGCGGTTCGGCTTGGTGAAGCCACGCTTAGGCAGACGTTGGTAGAGGGGCATCTGGCCGCCTTCGTAGCCATTGATCGAAACACCCGAACGGGATTTCTGACCTTTGATACCACGGCCACCCATTTTACCTTTGCCGGAGCCCGGGCCACGGGCCACACGGGTGCGTTTCTTGGCGGCGCCGGGATTGTCGCGCAGTTCATGAAGTTTCATATCGCTTCTCCTTGCCGGATGTGACCCCTGAAGCGTAAGCGGGCCAACCTCGGCTCTTCTTGATTGTTGATTCTGTGGCTTGGATTGCCACCGGGGGCGTATAGACGCTGTGCCGGGCGATATCAAGCCCTGCCTCCGGGTACGCCCCCCCTGTCCGCCCCAGGCTTCCCGCGCAAGGCGACGCCGGACAAATTAAAAACGCCCCTGCGCAGGGCAGAGGCGTCTTTCGATCCCGGCCAGTCCGGGGGAGGCAATAAATCAGGCCGGGCTATGGTGTCCGATCAGTTGCCGTAAGCGTGCAGCCGGGCAATGTTGCTGATATCGCAGCGCCGCACACCGATATCGGCCAGCTCGCGGTTGGACAGGTTTTCCAGTTCCGCATAGGTGCGCCGGTATTCGGACCGGCGGGCCAGAGTGGTGCGGAAGTTCGCAACTGCGGCGCGGATGCGGGCGCCAAAGGAATAGGTCGGGGTAGCGGAAGTTGTATAGGCCATCGTCGTCGTCCTTGATCTCGGCAAAACCGGGATCCCTTCCCGGCTGGTCGTTCATGTCTGTTTTGTGACACCGGGGAGATAGGTCGCATTTCATGACCTAACAACCGACACTAGCGTTTGACCGCTATGCGTTTTCGGAATGGCTATAAAACAGGCGACAGTGGGGATTTTGCCCCCATCCGTGCAGATAATCGCAAATCTCCCGAGAAATCCGCCGAATTACGTGAACTGCTTCACATTTCGCGCTTGCACATCGTGATAGCGGGCGACGAATTGTAACAGTTTTTTAACAAGGCGGTTTCGGAATGATTGCGGGTCGGGACCTCGGTATAGCTACCTCTTATCTCAACTCAGGGGCCTACAAACCGGCCCTGAAGATTGCAAAACGCCTGCAAAAGACGACTCCGCGGGATCCACAGCCGTTTAACATCGCTGGCATCTGTCTTTCGGCCATGAACAAGCTGCCCGAGGCGATCGCACAGTTTCAGCGCGCGATGAAGATTGACCCCGGCTTTGTCGACGCCCGGCACAACCTTGCGCAGACGTTGATTCTGGCAGGGCGCCACGCTCAGGCGATCAGGGTCGTCGAACCCTTGCGTGATGGCGACGCGACAGCCTGTTTTTTTCTGGCTCAGGCCCATGTGCAACTGGGCGATCTCACCGCGGCAGAGGTTGCGATCAATCAAGCGGTGACCTTGCGCCCGTCATTTGCGCCTGCCCAAAATCTGCGCGGCCTGATCCTTGCCAACCTCGGCGAAGAGACGGATGCAATCGCGGCCTACGAAGCGGCGCTAGCGCTCGATCCGAACAACGTGGAAACCCTCGTCAACATCAGCCTCCCGCTGGCCCGCCAGAACAGACACGCCGAAGGCCACGAGATGGTTGAACGCGCCGTTCAGCTCGCGCCCGAGCACATTGGTGCCCGGCTCCGGCTCGGAACCTCATTCATCGAGGCCGGACGGTTCGAAGAGGCCAAAGAACAATTCCGGGCTGTCCTGGCCCTGCAGCCCGCGCAGACACAGGCGTTTGAACAATTGTCGCTGTTGCTCGACAGGGACGAGATGAAAACCCTGGTCGGCCCCGCACAAAAGGCGCTCGGCAAACTCCGCTCAGGCTCGGTCGAAGCTGCCGAACTGCAGTTTGCCTTATCCCGGATCGAAGATGCCACGGGCGACCGGCAGGCCGCCGCCAAGGCGCGCGAGCGTGCAAACGGTATCCTTGCAAAACAAATGCCCTATGACGCAGAGGAGGACACCCGGCAGACTGAGCGCATCCTGAGCCGCTTTCCGGACATCACTCCCTCTCCGACCGACAAACCCGACGGACCATATCCCATCTACGTCCTCGGCCTACCCCGCTCCGGCACCTCGCTGGTCGAGGCAATGCTGAGCCGCCTGCCAAATGTGGAAACGATGGGCGAACGCGCGGCAACCGGGTTTCTGGTTCAAGATTTCGTGAGCAACGACATTCCGTTTGATGCCGAGGCGGCGCGCATTTTTGCCCATAAAGATGCAGCGCGGCTGCCCCCCTGCCCTGACGATACGCGCGCCTATGTCGACCAGATGCCGGAAAACTACCGCTACATCGGGTTTCTCAAAACGGCCTATCCGCATTGCAAGATCGTGCACGTACGGCGTGACCCACGCGACGTGGCCTTGTCGATGTGGAAATCGCACTTCACGGGTACAGCCCTGTCCTACACCTACGACCAGACGGCCTTGGCGTGGCGCGTCGGCCTATATGCGCGCCTCATGCAGCACTGGCAAACCGTATTCCCGGATCAGATCCTGACGGTCGACTACGAAGACCTTGTTGCAGACCCGGTGGCGGGCAGCCGCGCACTTGCAGATTATTGTGGGCTGGAATGGTTACCGGAAATGGCCGCGCCGGAAGGTAGCAGCGCACCGACCCTGACGATGAGCGCCTCTCAGATCCGCCAGCCGGTACACCAAAGATCCATTGGCGGTTGGCGTGCGCAGGCCGATGAATTGGCTGAATTCCTTGAGGCCCTAGACACGAGCCTGTGGCCGGATCTCGCGCACTGATCTGACGCCTCCGCGCCATTTCACTTTTCGCAAAGCCCAGCAGAGACCGTTCAAACGAAAAACGCCCCCGCAATGCGGAGGCGTTTGTCAGACTATGCCGGGTAAGGCTTAGCCTTTTTCTTCAACGATCTCGACCATGTGCGAAATCTTGTTGATCATGCCACGCACGGCCGGGGTATCTTCCAGCTCGCGGGTTTTATGCATCTTGTTGAGGCCCAGACCGATCAGCGTCTGACGCTGTTTGGCGGGGCGACGGATCGGGGAGCCGATCTGCTTTACAACGATGGTTTTAGCCATGTGTCCGTCTCCTTACGCTTCAGCGGCTTCGGCAGCCGGTGCTTCGTCCCGCTTGGGCAGGATGTCGGCGACCTTTTTGCCACGACGCTGTGCAACGGCACGCGGGCTCTGCTCTTTGGTCAGGCCGTTGATGGTTGCGCGGATCATGTTGTAGGGGTTCTGCGAGCCGATCGACTTGGACACAACGTCCTTGACGCCCAGCATTTCGAACACGGCACGCATCGGACCACCGGCGATGATACCGGTACCTTCCGGAGCGGTGCGCATGACGACCTTGCCGGCACCGTGACGACCGTTCATGTCGTGGTGCAGGGTGCGGCCTTCTTTCAGCGGCACACGGATCATCTGACGCTTGGCCTGCTCGGTCGCCTTACGGATGGCCTCGGGCACTTCTTTCGCCTTACCCTTGCCAAAGCCGACGCGGCCTTTCTGATCGCCTACGACGACGAGCGCGGCAAAGCCGAAGCGCTTACCGCCTTTAACGGTTTTCGACACGCGGTTGATCGCAACCAGGCGATCTGCAAATTCCGGTGTTTCTTCTTCGCGGCGGCCACGGCCACGGCGGTTTTCACGTTCTGCCATGAGGCATTCCTTTCTGACTGGCGCGTCCAACAGGCGGGGCGCCGGTTATCTCAATCCTGGTGAAGGACCCCATGCAGGCTCCCTCCCGGATCATCGGGGCGGCGAAACCGCCGCCCGCAAGTCTTAGATCTTCAGACCACCTTCACGCGCAGCGTCGGCCAGAGCCTTCACCTTGCCGTGGAACAGGAAGCCGCCACGATCGAAATAGGCCTCGGAGACGCCTGCCGCCTTGGCGCGCTCGGCGATAACCGAACCCACTTTGGTGGCTGCTTCGACGTTGTTCTTGCCAACGAAGCCGAGATCTTTTTCCAGGGTCGAGGCCGCTGCCAGGGTCTTGCCCTGCACATCGTCGATCAGCTGAACCGAGATGTTCTTGTTCGAGCGGTGCACGGACAGGCGTACACGGCCTGCGTTGACCTTGCGAAGTTTGTTCCGGACGCGCAGGCGACGCTTCAGAAACAGGGTACGTTTGCTGTTTGCCATTTTGCTTGTCCTTACTTCTTCTTGCCTTCCTTGCGGAAGATAAACTCACCCTTGTAGCGGATGCCTTTGCCTTTGTAGGGCTCGGGACGGCGCCATTCGCGGATTTTCGCCGCGACTTCGCCCACCTGCTGCTGGTCGTTACCTTCCACAACGATTTCGGTCTGCTTCGGTGCGGTAATGGTGATACCTTCCGGAGCAACGAAGTCGACGTCGTGGCTGTAGCCGAGGTTCAGTTTCAGGGTGTTGCCCTGAACCTGCGCCCGGTAACCCACACCCTGGATCTCCAGCTCTTTTTTGAAGCCGGTGGTCACGCCGGTCACGAGGTTCGCGACCATGGTGCGGGACATGCCCCACTGCTGACGGGCACGTTTGGACTTGCCGCGCGGCTCGACCATTACAACGTTGTCGTCAACGGACAGGGTGACGTCGTCGGTGGCGGTGAAGCTACGGGTCCCTTTCGGGCCTTTCACTTCTACGGTCTGGCCGGATACCGAAGCGGAAACGCCGCTGGGCAGTGCGACCGGTTTTTTACCAATACGGGACATCTGTAAGCCTCCTTAGAAGACGGTGCAGAGCACTTCGCCGCCGACGTTGGCTGCGCGTGCGTTTGCGTCCGACATCACACCCTTGGGGGTGGAGACAATCGACACGCCCAGGCCCTGACGGACCGACGGGATGTCATTGACGCCCATGTAAACGCGACGACCGGGTTTGGAAACCCGCTTCAGTTCACGAATGACAGGTTCGCCATCGAAGTATTTCAGGCTGATTTCAATAGCCGGGTGGCCATTTTCACCAGTGGTCTTCTCATAGCCGCGGATGTAGCCCTCGTCCGCCAGCACATCCAGAACCCATGCCCGCAGCTTGGAAGCCGGGGTCAGGACGGTGGATTTACCGCGCAGCTGAGAGTTACGGATACGGGTGAGCATATCGCCGATAGGATCGTTCATATCTGTCTCTCCCTTACCAGCTCGATTTCACCATGCCGGGGATCTGGCCGTTCGAGCCCAGTTCCCGCAGAGCGATACGGCTGATCTTCAGCTTACGATAGTAAGCGTGCGGACGGCCGGTCAGCTGGCAGCGATTGTGCAGACGAGTTGCCGACGAGTTGCGCGGCAGTTTCGCCAGTTTCAGACGCGCTTTGAAACGCTCTTCCATCGGGCGGTTTTCGTCATTCGCGATTTCTTTCAGCTCGGCGCGCTTTGCGGCATATTGTGCCACCAGGCGCTCGCGCTTCTTTTCGCGTTCGATCATGCTTTTCTTAGCCATGTCTCTTCCTTCCCGCGCTTAGCTGTTGAAGGGCATGTTGAAAGCTTTCAACAGCGCCTTTGCTTCCGCGTCGGTTTTCGCGGTGGTGGCAATCACAATGTCCATGCCCCAGGGCTCATCGATCTTATCGAAATCGATTTCCGGGAACACCATGTGCTCTTTCAGGCCCATGGCGTAGTTGCCACGACCGTCGAACGAGTTACCCGATACGCCGCGGAAGTCACGGATACGAGGCATTGCGATGGTGATCAGGCGGTCCAGGAATTCGTACATCCGTTCGCCGCGCAGGGTCACCTTGGCGCCCATCGGCATGCCTTCGCGAACGCGGAAGCCGGCGATGGAGTTCTTGGCCACAGTGGTCAGAGCTTTCTGGCCCGCGATTGCGGTCAGGTCAGCCTGGGCCGACTTGGCTTTCTTGCTGTCTTTGACGGCAGCACGGCCACAGCCGATGTTCAGAACGATCTTGTCCAGCTTGGGGATCATCATCTCGTTCTTGTAGCCGAATTCCTCTTTCAGGGCGCCACGGATGGTGTCCTTGTAGAGATCCTTCAGACGCGGGGTGTAGTTAGCGGAATCAAGCATCGATCACGTCCCCCGTGGTCTTGGCAAAACGCACTTTCTTGTCGCCTTCCATGCGGAAGCCAACGCGGGTTGCTTTGCCGTTTGCGTCCAGCAGAGCCAGGTTCGACAGGTCGATCGGCAGTGCCTTGGGCAGGCGGCCGCCCTGTGCAGTCTGGGACTGACGGGTGTGACGGATCGCCATGTTCACGCCGTCAACAACAGCTTTACCGGCTTTGGGATCAACGGAGGCGATGGTGCCTTCTTTGCCCTTGTCCTTACCGGCCAGCACGACGACCTTGTCGCCTTTGCGGAGTTTAGCAGCCATGATTACAGCACCTCCGGAGCAAGCGAGATGATTTTCATGAAGTTCTTCGCGCGCAGCTCACGAACAACCGGGCCAAAGATACGGGTACCGACCGGCTCGTTGTTGTTGTTCAGGATAACGGCAGCGTTGCGATCGAAACGGATCGCGGTACCGTCTTCGCGGCGGACTTCTTTGGCGGTACGTACGACGACGGCCTTACGGACGTCACCTTTCTTTACGCGACCGCGCGGGATGGCTTCCTTGACCGAGACGACGATGATGTCGCCAACGGATGCGTATTTACGCTTGGAACCACCCAGAACCTTGATGCACTGAACTCGGCGAGCGCCGGAGTTGTCAGCAACATCCAGATTTGTTTGCATCTGGATCATGTGGTTTCTCCCGACCTTTGGGGCAGCGATGCGTGCTGTGATCCCCCAGGGTTTCGACTGTGCTAAAAAGCCTAGTCGCCAGGAGCCTCAGGTGAGGCTCTTAGGCTTCCAGAACTTCCCAGCGTTTCGTTTTCGATTTCGGCGCGCATTCGATGATGCGTACGGTGTCGCCGACCTTGAAAGCGTTCTTTTCATCGTGAGCCCGATACTTCTTGGACTTACGGATGGTTTTCTTCAGAACCGGATGCGTAAAGCGGCGCTCGACGGACACGGTCACGGTTTGTGCGTTTGCGTCGGAGGTCACGACGCCTTGCAGGATACGTTTGGGCATCAGAGTAGCTCCTTATTCAGCCGCTGCTGCGGCTTTTTCGTTCAGGATGGTTTTAACACGGGCTGCGTTGCGGCGGGCCGCACGTACAGCAGCGGTGTTTTCCAGCTGACCGGTTGCCTGCTGAAAGCGCAGGTTGAAGCTCTCTTTTTTCATGGATGCAAGCAGATCGCGGAGTTCATCCACGGTCTTTTCGCGCAGATCATTGGCGTTCATCGCCTTTGTTCCTTTTCCTTGGCACCAGAGGGCCCCTTTTGACGGGTCACCCTTGCGTCTGGTGGGTTATGTAGCCCATGCCCGCATCAGATACGGGCACAGAAAATGGAGCACCGCGACTCATCACTGAGCGCGGTGATGGGTCCGTATAGGAGAGTTGGTGGTTGGGGGCAAGGGAAAGATGTAGCTCGCGCAAAACACGCGGCAGCGAGCCATACAAGCCGATGCGCAAAACTTCGTACGCCGTTTAAAGTCAGCCTGGAACGGGCTGACTGTCCGGGCCGCGCCCGACCCTGCCGACGGGAGGGCGCTTCACGCCGCCCCCGGGTCAGGTGCCACACTGAGGTTTCGCATAGCCTCGCGGCCAGTGGGCTCCGCCCGTTCGCGCCTGAAATGATCCCCCGGATCATTTCCAAGACGGCGCTCACTCCCACTTATAATTGAAGCTGACCGAAATCCGCTCGTCTTCGGCCATGTTCAGCGGCACCTCGTGGCGGATGAAGCTCTCCCACAAGAGCACATCGCCCACCTTGGGGGACTGGTAGACGAATGTCTTCAGCTCCTGGCGGCAATCCTTGCGGCGTGGCGGGTGGGCCATCATCATCGCGTGGCGCGGATCCTCCAGCTTCAGCGCACTGGCGCCTTCGGGCATGGACACATAGGTGGTGCCGGAGATCACCGAATGCGGGTGGATGTGGCTGGCGTGGGTGCCGCCCTCGGGCAGGATGTTGATCCACAGATCCTCCAGGACCAGCGCGCGATCATCCAGATCCAGCTCCAGGTCCTCGGCAAAGGCCGCCACATGGGCGTCCAGCGATTTCACCAGATCGGCGAAGATCGGGAACCGCCAGGGCAGATCCGTCAGCGAGGCATATGAGGTATAGCCGGGATAGCCGTTCTCCTCGCACCAGTCCTGCCCGGCCTCATCATCACCGGCGATGACAAGGCAGGAGTTTTCAAGTTCGCCTGCGTCGATGTTCGGCCCGTGTTCGGACAAAGCAGCGCGGTAGAGACGAGTAACGAAGAGAGAGTCGATCTGTGCCATAGCTGCCTTTTATCCCTGCCCGGCGCACTTTTGCGAGTCCCAATTGGTTGGACCGCGCAATGGAACCCACTGCGGACAACGTCCACCACATCGGGGCATATATCAGCACGGCCAGCCATGACACGCTGGCAGACCAGCCATGCCCAGACCGCCACTGGGACGCAACACAATATTAGTGCGGCACTGCTACCCTGACCCGGTATGACCTGAGTTCCGGTTGTCACTTAGCATCCCAACTTACCGAGTGCCCCAACAATGAAGTTCAAAATAACCATCAATCTCGCCATCCTGTCGATCATCGTGCTGGCCGCCGGCATCATGTTCACCCTGGCGGGCATTTCTCTTTATACCCATCAGGTTCGCGACGACATGCAAGTCCGGGCCGCTGAGATCGAAGCGGTCGACATGTCTCTTGTCGATCTGGAGCAGCAGTTTCTTTCGGCCCGCCGTGCTGAAAAGGACTTCCTACTGCGCAAAGACGAAAAATACACAAAACTCCATGCCACGAGCATGGATCAGTTGGCGTCGACCTTTGACGGCCTGAAGGAAAATATCGCCCGGGTTCCCGAGCTGCGGTCTACCGCCGCCACGCTGCCTGAACTGGAAACCGCGATCGCCGCCTATGGGGCGGCCTTTCTAAGCCTGGCAGACAGCAACCGCCGCCTGGGGCTTGATGAGGATGACGGATTGCAGGGCAATCTGCGGACAGCGGTGAAGAACGTCGAAAGCGAATTGCAGGGCCTCGAACAGCCCGAAATGCAGGTCAAAATGCTGATGATGCGCCGCCACGAGAAGGACTTCATCATGCGCAAGGATCCGAAATATCTGGAACGGCTGAACGCACGTGTCGATGAGTTCCACACCTTTCCCGAAAGCTATTACGCGGATCGCGCGCAGTTTCAGTTGATATCGGATCTGATGGACACCTATCAGACGTCTTTTGCGGCCTATGTTGATGAGACCCTGAAAGAACAGGGTCTCCGGAGACAAATGTCAGAGACCTATGCCGCTGCTGAACCTTTGGTCGAAGCCCTGCACAAAGAGTCCCGTATCGTCATGGGGCAGATCCTTGCCGACACCGCCGCGATCAGCGAACAGGCCGCCAGTAACTCGACCCGCGCAGGTCTGGGCGGCGCAGCCGTTTTCATTGTGCTCGCGCTGCTTCTGGCACGCGGGATTTCCCGACCCCTGAAACGCACCGACATGGTTTTGAAAAAGATGCGGGAAAACGATTTCACCCCTGCACTCCCCAAGACCCCCATCCGAGAAATCTCGGCAATCGCCGAGGCGGTTGGTGACTTCCGCAAGGATGAGGAAATCAAGCACCGGATGACCAAGGACATCGCCCGCGTGATCGACGCCTGCGCTGAAGGCGATTTTTCCAAACGGGTGGATACGGCCGACAGCAGCGGCATGTTCGCAGAACTGGGCAACGGGGTGAACGCCATTGGCACCGTCGCCGAAAAGGGACTGAAGGACGTTCAAGAGGTGCTCAGCGGCCTGGCCACCGGTGACCTGAACCAAGCGATGCAACCGGGGCAAAAAGGCGTGTTCCGGGAAATCTCTGATGCGATTGATCACCTGACCGACAGTCTTGATGGTATGATCCGGCAACTGACCGGCAGCAGCGAAATGCTGAACAACACCGCCAACGAGATTTCATCCGCCATGAACGATGCCTCGCGGCGCGGCGAAACCTCCGCCGCCGCGCTGGAAGAAACCGCTGCCGCGCTGCAGACCGTCAGCGACACGGTGCGCGACACGGCCTCCAGCGCGCAGGACGCCAAATCGCTGGTCGACAATGCCCAGAATAATGCGGAAGGTACCCGCTCCATCGCGGAGCAGACCGTCACGGCCATGCAGCGGATCAAGGATTCCTCGGATGCGATTTCCAAGATCACCGACATGATCGACGATGTCGCCTTCCAGACCAACCTGCTTGCGCTGAACGCCGGGGTCGAGGCCGCCCGCGCCGGAGAAGCCGGACGCGGCTTTGCCGTGGTCGCCTCCGAGGTCCGCGCCCTGGCACAGCGGTCGTCGGCTGCCGCTCAGGAAATCAACAACCTGATCAACACCAGCAGGGGCGAGGTGACCGTCGGCGTGAAACTGGTTGATGAGACTGGCGAGTCCCTTGCAAAGATCGTGCAGACCATCATCCAGGTCGTGGAGCGCATGAATACGATTGCCGACAATACGGTGGAACAGTCCAACGGGCTGACTGAAGTCAATGTCGCTGTCGACTCGCTCGACAAAGATTCCCAAAAAAGCGCGGCCATGCTGGAACAAACTTCCGCTGCGGGTCAGCTGCTGCAGCAGGAGGCACACCGGCTGTTTGAGGCGATCTCGGGTTTCCGCCTGAAAGGCAGCCCCGCACAACATGGCTCTGCCCCAGCCGCCCAGCAGCAAGACGATTGGGCCGCATAGGCCGGACGCTCTGGTCCTGCCGCCCCCCGGATTGACGCCCTGACGCGCAAAACAATGGCCCGCTCTGCACTCCGCCGAGCGGGCCAATTGCTGCGTTCTGGCCACAGCACCACGCCCCACGCCATACTGCCGTTCGCCTCAGGAAGGCAGACGGATTTTCCGGGAGTGACCACAAAGAAAAACCCCCGCCAATTTCTCGGCGGGGGTTTCTGATTTTCCAAAGAGCCTGGGCTTACCAGTCCTCGCGAACCACGACGCGGGTCTTGATCGGCAGCTTCATCGCAGCAAGGCGCAGAGCCTCGCGGGCGATGTCGTCATTGACGCCATCGATTTCGAACATCACGCGACCGGGCTTCACTTTGCATGCCCAGTAGTCGACGGAACCTTTACCTTTACCCATACGAACTTCGACGGGCTTGGAGGTTACCGGGGTATCCGGGAAGATCCGGATCCAGACACGACCCTGACGTTTCATGTGACGGGTCATGGCACGGCGTGCAGCTTCGATCTGACGGGCAGTTACGCGCTCGGGCTGCAGAGCCTTGAGACCGTAGGTGCCGAAGTTCAGGTCAGAACCACCTTTGGCGAGACCGGAAATCCGGCCTTTGTGCATTTTGCGGAATTTCGTACGCTTTGGTTGAAGCATCTCATCCCCTCCTTAGCGACGACCGCCACCAGCACCACGGGGTGCAGGGCCGTCCTGGATTTCCTGAGACTTACGATCACGCGCCTGCGGGTCATGCTCCATGATCTCGCCTTTGAAGATCCAGACCTTGATCCCGATGATCCCGTAGGGGGTCATGGCTTCGGAGTGAGCGTAATCGATGTCGGCGCGCAGGGTGTGCAGCGGCACACGACCTTCACGGTACCATTCGGTACGAGCGATTTCAGCACCACCCAGACGACCCGCGACGTTCACCCGGATACCCAGGGCGCCCATGCGCATTGCGTTCTGAACGGCACGCTTCATCGCGCGACGGAAGGACACACGACGTTCCAGCTGCTGAGCGATGGACTCGCCAACCAGCTGTGCGTCCAGCTCGGGCTTGCGCACTTCAACGATGTTGAGGTGCAGTTCCGAGTCGGTCATCGCTGCCAGCTTCTTGCGCAGGACCTCGATATCGGCGCCTTTTTTGCCGATGATCACGCCCGGACGCGCGGTGTGAATGGTCACACGGCACTTCTTGTGGGGGCGTTCGATGATCACGCGGGCCACACCGGCCTGCTTGCACTCTGCCTTGATGAACTCACGCAGTTTCAGATCTTCCAGCAGAAGATCACCGTAGTCCTTGGTGTCGGCGTACCAACGGCTGTCCCAGGTGCGGTTCACCTGCAGGCGCATGCCGACCGGATTGACTTTATGTCCCATTAGGCTTGCTCCTCAACTTGACGCACCTTGATGGTGATCTCAGCGAACGGCTTCAGGATCTTGCCGAAACGACCACGGGCCCGCGGGCGACCGCGTTTCATGGTCATGTTCTTGCCAACCCATGCCTCGGCGACGATCAGTTCATCGACGTCCAGGTTGTGGTTGTTCTCGGCGTTCGCGATGGCGGACTGAAGGCATTTCTTCACGTCCTGCGCGATCCGCTTGTTCGAGAAAGTGAGGTCGGTCAGAGCCTTGTCCACTTTCTTGCCACGGATCATCTGAGCCACCAGGTTCAGTTTCTGCGGGCTGGTCCGAAGCATGCGGGTTTTCGCCATTGCTTCGTTGTCGGCCACGCGGCGGGGATTTTGTACCTTGCCCATGACTTACTTCCGCTTCGCTTTCTTGTCCGCAGCATGACCATAATAGGTCCGGGTCGGCGAATACTCACCGAACTTCTGACCGATCATGTCTTCCGAGACGTTGACAGGGATGTGTTTCTTACCGTTGTACACACCAAACGTCAGACCCACGAATTGGGGCAGAATGGTGGAACGACGCGACCAGATCTTGATCACTTCATTGCGGCCCGATTCACGTGCAGCTTCGGCTTTCTTAAGCACATAGCTGTCGACGAAAGGACCTTTCCATACAGAGCGAGACATAGATTAACGTCCCTTCTTCTTGGCGTGACGCGAGCGGATGATCAGCTTTTGCGACGCTTTGTTTTTGTTGCGGGTGCGCTTACCCTTGGTCGGCTTACCCCACGGGGTCACCGGGTGACGACCACCCGAAGTCCGGCCTTCACCACCACCGTGCGGGTGGTCGATCGGGTTCATAACGACACCACGGACCGAGGGACGCTTGCCCTTGTGGCGCATACGACCAGCTTTACCGTAGTTCTGGTTGCTGTTGTCAGGGTTGCTGACGGCACCAACGGTGGCCATGCATTCCTGACGGACCATGCGCAGTTCACCCGAGGACAGGCGGATCTGAGCGTAGCCACCATCACGGCCAACGAACTGAGCGTAAGTACCGGCTGCACGGGCGATCTGGCCGCCTTTGCCGGGCTTCATTTCGATGTTGTGAACGATGGTACCGATCGGCATGCCCGAGAACGGCATTGCGTTGCCCGGCTTGATGTCTGCCTTCGCGGAGGCGATGACCTTGTCACCCACTGCCAGACGCTGCGGAGCGAGGATATAGGCCTGCTCGCCGTCTTCGTACTTCACCAGTGCGATGAAGGCAGTACGGTTGGGGTCATATTCAATGCGCTCGACGGTCGCGGCGACATCAAATTTATTCCGTTTGAAGTCAACGATCCGGTAAAGACGCTTTGCGCCACCACCACGGCGGCGAGAAGTGATCCGTCCGGTGTTGTTCCGGCCGCCCGATTTGGTCAGACCCTCAGTGAGAGATTTGACCGGACGCCCTTTCCAAAGCTCCGAACGGTCGATCAGAACCAGCCCACGCTGGCCCGGCGTCGTCGGTTTATACGACTTAAGTGCCATGCTTTCTGTCTTCCGTTTAGCTACGATGGGTTTCCCCATCGCTGCAGTGCCTTAGGTTCTTGTCTTTGGCACCGCTATGTTAAAGCCCCCTGATGTGCCGTGTGCGGCGGTTCAGGTGACCGATGTAGAGGGCCCCGAAGGTCCCAGGTTCGTCAGCATCCCGACAAAAGTAACAGCCCCGGACGAATCCGAGGCCTTCAGGATTGGAGCCATGTAGCAGAGGTTGCAGAGGGTGGCAATGGGGAAGGCAGCCTATGCTCTAAGTAAGATTGTTCCAAACCTCTTGAAAACTCTCATAGTCCATGCGCAACCGTAAGTATTGAATCCTTGAGAACTTCTGAAACTCAGATGGATCTTCCGCTCTCTTCGCACCAAGCGTATCGCGCAGAAATTTAAGCGCGTCCATCGCCTCAACTAATCTAGCACCGTAGACTGGCTCATGATGAGCAACGTGACCTGCCCCCCGCAAAATCCCTCACCATGAAGTAGAGTCTGCCCAACCTATGTAGGAGCAGACGAATGCGTAAGAGCCGTTTCACCGAGGCGCAAATCATCGGGATGATCAAAGAGCAGGAAG
>NZ_JBDOQR010000034.1:0-53161 GCF_039839315.1 Phaeobacter sp. CAU 1743
TTCGCAAAGATCAAGGAATTCAGAGCCATAGCGACCCGCTACGAAAAGACAACGTCCAGCTACGCCGCCAATTGGCATCTCGCGGCTGCCATCATCGCCTCACGATGAATGTCCACAGACCCTAGATTTTCCTATCCATTTTTTTGACAATTGGCAGGGCATTGAAATCGCTCAAATTATTCGCGTTAAAGGGGAGGGTGCGGGCTTTGTGTCGCGTCCGAAGCCGCGCATCCCGAAGGTTCTAGGCGCCATCTGATGATAGAGCATCAGCAAAGTTTAGGTGGCGCAAAAACTGCAATAAAAATGGTGGTTTGCGGGAGTTTTATCTTGGGTCGGCGAAGGAAAATCAGACAGGAATTTTGACCTTTTGGTATCTCTTACTGGGCTGGCGCATGGCATGCCGCCCCGGACAGGACATCCAGCCGGGCAGGGGGAGAGAATGACCGGTGAGAACCGGCGGCTTCTGCGGTAAGTTGTGCGGTGCCATCGTGGCACTCACGATGAATTTGTGGCTTTGCTGCCGCTGTGTAGGCAAGTATAGTCGGCGGCTGGACTTTGACCTTTCACTGGACAACGGCCATTGGTACGTTCTGCACAATAACAAAAACCGAGGCAGGCAAGAGCAATGAAAACGGGCTTTACTGGCACGTTTGTCATTTCTTGGTCGCAAACAGAATTGGACGGTCTGGCGTCCGCGCCGACCGATGCCCTGAGGATCGGGGCGGCCTGGTCGTGGCATGGGGACAGCCTGCGCCTGGACGGGCCGACGGAGTTGTTGCGTCTGGAAGTGGCAGAGGGTGAAACGGATCTGCGGCGCAGGGCCGCGCGGTCGGCGCGCAGGCTGGTGGGCGCTGCTGTCGATCCGGGCGCAGCCACCGCGACAGGGGATGAGACGGTTCCGGATCGAAGCTTTGTCATCACCGATGGTATGCGCCGATACACCGCGACGCTGATCGAGGCCGGAGCGGGCAGGCTGCCGCTCTTGATGTTTGTGGATGAGCTGCCGCCACGGGATGCGGACCTGTGGATCGTGCATCTTGCGCTGGACGTCGGACAGGCGCCGAAGCCGCAGGAGGATGCAGACAGTGGCTTGATCTGCTTCACGCCCGGAACCCTGATCGACACGCCCTCTGGTGCATGCCCGGTTGAGCACCTCAGCCCGGGTGATGTGGTGCAGACCCGCGATAATGGTCCTCAGAAAATCCGCTGGATCGGAGCCCGCCGGATGAGCGGCGCGCGGCTGTTCGTCTACCCGGGGCTGCGGCCAATTCGGCTGCGCGCTGGGGCGCTTGCGTCGGACCGTCCCGAGGGCGATTTGCTGGTCTCCCCGGAACACCGCCTGTTGCTGCGTGGCGGACGTGTGCGGGCGCTGTTCAATACGCCGGAAGTTCTGGTCGCGGCGCGGGACCTGATCAATGGGACCAGTATCGCCGCGGACACGCAGTTGCGTGAAGTGACCTATATTCATCTGCTGTTCGAAGAGCATCAGGTGCTTTGGGCGAATGGCGTGGAAAGCGAAAGCTTTCATCCCGCCAACGCCTCCCTTACAGCCTTGTCAGAGGGGGATCGCCAGCGACTGCAGACCCTGTTGCCGGGCGTGGATGAAAACCCGCTCAGCTATGGCGCCTTTGCCCGCCGCAACTTGACCGCATCCGAGGCGGCAATCCTGCGGCACGAGGCGGCCTAGGCTGTTTTGCTCCCCGAATGGCAATACCCGCAGCCTGCGGGTATTGACTCGGGCGAGGCTGCCTATATAAGCGCGGCTTCATTGGTGTTGGTGGCCCCCGCAAGGGGATCCCTGTCATGCCGCAAGGCAAGAGGACAACGCCCTTTATAGCCGCCGTTTGCCCGGCTGCGTTCTGGCTGATCTGGTTTGCTGGCCCCCGCGTCCGCAATCCGAAAAGTGGGAACCGGTTTTCGGATCAAATTGCGGAGCCATAAATAAAGGAGATCAGCCGTGACCAAACGCACGTCTGCCAAGTACAAAATCGACCGCCGCATGGGCGAAAACATCTGGGGCCGTCCGAAGTCCCCGGTCAACCGTCGTGAATATGGCCCCGGCCAGCACGGTCAGCGCCGCAAGGGCAAGCTGTCCGATTTCGGCATCCAGCTGCGCGCCAAGCAGAAGCTGAAAGGCTACTACGGCGACCTGACCGAAAAGCAATTCCGCCGCATCTACGGTGAAGCTGAGCGTGTCAAAGGCGACACCGGTGAAAACCTGATCGGTCTGCTGGAGCGCCGCCTGGACGCCGTCGTCTACCGCGCCAAGTTCGTGCCGACCGTCTTTGCTGCCCGTCAGTTCGTCAACCACGGCCACGTTCTGGTCAACGGCCAGCGCGTCAACATCCCCTCCTACCGTGTGAAAGAGGGTGACGTGATCGAGGTTCGCGACAAGTCCAAGCAACTGGCTGTCCTGCTGGAAGCCACTCAGCTGGCCGAGCGCGACGTTCCGGATTACATCGAAGCCGACCACTCCAAAATGAAAGCCACCTTCGTGCGCACCCCCTCCTTGGGCGATGTGCCGTACCCGGTGATGATGGAGCCGAACCTGGTCGTCGAATTCTACGCCAAAAACTAAGTCGGATCCCTTTTCGGGATTTGCGCAGGGGCTGCCTTCGGGCGGCCCCTTTTCCATTTTGGCAGTCGTTACGACCCGCTGCCACCAACGTCACGCGGCGAAATGGTGCTGAGCGACCGATTCTCATTTGTCTATTTGGCGTATCCAGTTGTAGGCTTGGGGCCGAGCATTGGGAATGCGCAGCCCATCAGACTGAGGTGACCAAGATGAGAACAGTATTCGGCACGTTTCTGGCCGCAGCTTCAATGACACTGGCAACGGCCTTGGCAGCTGCGCCTGTCAAGCTGCAACCAGCAGATCCGCAGCCGGGTAGCGTCCGCTCCGGTCTTGCTGTGCGTTATGCCTATCCGCAGGACGTACGCACCCTGTCCGAGGCTTCGGCGGCGTTGAAACAGGGATCCGAAGCCGGGCGCCCGCTGAAAGGCCTTGATCATCGGGATACTAACGAAGGCGACATCACCCTAACGTCGAAACAGGCCCAGCACGTGGTAGCCCGGATCACCGGCTATGTCCGCTTTGACAAACCCGGCGTCTACAATATCGATTTCCTGACCAATGACGGGCTGCGGGCGAAAATCGGCGGGCAGATCGTTGGTCAGTTCGATGGGCGGCAGACCTGTGACAGCACCGTCATGACCGAAGTCGAAGTGCCGGTAGCCGGATGGTATCCGCTGGATGCCTTGTATTTTCAGCGCCTTGGCACGGCTTGCCTTCACATGCGCATGGGCGCGGAAGGCGCGCGGATGAAGTGGATGCCTGACGCCGCCTTCGGCCACTGATCACACCGGCCCCTTCCTGCCTTCCTGCGCCCTGATCGATCACCCTGGTGAGTCACAGGGGCAGGGGGCGTCCTTCGGCAATGGCCTCCATCGCGAAATAGGAGGTGACGCTGTCCAGCTCTACCCCCGCGATCAGGCGCTGGTAGACCTTGTCGTAGCTGGTCATGTCTTCGGTGACCACTTTCAGTTGATAGTCGTAATCACCGCCGATGCGATGAAAATCCACCACTTCGGGGATGGTCAGAACGTGCCTGCGGAAGGTTTCCAGCCAGTCCGCAGAATGGTGGCGCGTGCGCAGCATGACAAAGACCACCAGATCCAGTCCCAGTTTCGCGCGGTCAATCCGCGCGGTTGCCCCCTGTAGCACGCCGTTCTCATTCAGCGCCTTCAGCCGCCGCCAACAGGCGTTCTGCGACAGGCCGACTTTTTCGGCGAGTTCCCGTTGTGACAGGCTGGCATTCCCCTGAAGGCAGCGCAGGATGGCGCGATCAATATGATCTAGGTTATTTGGCATTTAGCGATCATATGACACAAATTTGCGTGCCATCAATCAAAATTAGGCGGAGTATTTCCAGCTCCAGAGGGTCAAGTTTCTGTGGTGAAGAGCGGAGAAACAGATGATCCTTGCCACCATAAAACAAACCCTGAAGGATGCGGCCCGCGAAGGGCGTCTGGCAGATGAGCTGATCGGTGAGGGCGTGCAGATCCCTGGCGCCGATGGAATGGTGCCGCTGGTCTACGCCGATTATGTCGCCTCTGGCCGGGCGTTGCGGTCGGTCGAGGATTTCGTCGTCTCCGACGTTCTGCCCTTTTACGCCAATTCCCATACCGAGGCCTCTTATTGCGGTGCCCATATGACCCGCCTGCGCCGCGCGGCGCGCGCGGAAATCGCGCGGATCACCGGGGCAAAACAGGAGGATGCGGTGATCTTTGCCGGGTCAGGGGCCACCGCTGGTCTGAACCGATTGGTCAGCCTGCTGGGCGTGAATGAGGCCCGCGCGCCAGTGGTCTTTATCGGCCCTTATGAACACCACTCCAATATTCTGCCCTGGCGGGAGAGCCGCGCAACAGTCGTGGAGATCCCCGAAGCGGCGGAGGGCGGGCCTGATCTGGAGGTCCTTCAGGTGGCGTTGAGCGAATATGCCGCCTGCGATCTGAAGATCGGCAGTTTTTCGGCGGCCTCGAATGTGACCGGCATCCTGACCGATGCGGATGCGGTCAGCGCTCTGCTGCATGCCCATGGCGCGCTTGCGGTCTGGGACTACGCCGGGGGCGGGCCCTATCTGCCGATCGACATGGGCGGCAAGGGGGGCGCGCGCAAGGATGCCGTGGTCGTCTCACCGCACAAGTTTCCCGGTGGGCCCGGTGCATCGGGCTTGCTGATCGTGAATGGCAATGCGGTGCGCCGCAAATGCCCTTCTTGGCCCGGGGGCGGCACGGTCAGCTTTGTCTCGCCTTGGGATCATGCCTACAGCGCGGATCTGGCTGCGCGTGAAGAGGCGGGAACACCGAACGTGATCGGTGATATTCGCGCCGCGCTGGCGTTTCTGGTCAAGGAAGCCGTGGGTGAAGCTGAAATCGCCCGCCGGGAGGCCCGCTTCGGCGCCATGGCGCGGGAGGGCTGGCAGGGCAATCCGCAGCTGACCCTTTTGGGCCATCCGACTGCGCCGCGCCTGCCGGTGTTTTCCTTCACCCTCCGGGGGGCTTCGGGGCGGCCTGTGCATCAGCAACTGTTCACCCGGATGCTGAGCGACTTTTATGGCATTCAAGCGCGGGGCGGCTGCGCCTGTGCAGGTCCCTATGCGCATCGGCTTCTGGATATCGATGCGCAGGATTCAAACGCGCTGTTCGCGGATCTTCAGGCCGGAAAGGAACTGCGCAAACCCGGCTGGGTGCGGCTGAATTTTTCCTACCTGATGCCGGATGAAACCGCGCGATACATCATCGACAGCGTCAATGATCTGGCTCTTCGGGCCGAGGATCTGGCTGCGCGATATGAGGCGGACCCGGCGACCGCGCGGTTCCAGCCAAGGGCAGCCTGATCAGGCCAGGGTTGGGGGCAGCAGGACGACAGGCGGCGCAAAACGCGCACTGCGTCTGTTGAGGGCATCTTGCGGCTTTTCGATTGCGTTGTGCGCGGGTATGAACGGGGCGGAACCAAGGAGTCCCTCTTATGACCCAGATCACACCGCAGCCCGGAATTATGGACATCGCCCTTTATCAGGGTGGGGCTGCCCATGTGGACGGGGTGAGCAACACGGTAAAGCTCTCCTCGAATGAGAACCCTCTCGGCCCCAGCCCGCGCGCCATCGAAGCGATGCGCGAGGCTGCGGCGACGATGCATCGCTATCCGAGCTCGGATCATGCTGAGCTGCGCGCCGCCATTGGTGAGGTGCATGGGCTGGACCCGGCGCAGATCATCTGCGGTGCTGGCAGCGACGAGATCATTGCCTTTCTGTGTCAGGCCTATGTGGGGCCGGGGGATGAGGTGCTTTATACCGAGCACGGTTTTGCCATGTATCGCATCAGCGCGCAGGCGGCAGGGGCGACCCCGGTCGAGGTCCGTGAGAATGAGCGGGTGACCGATGTGGACGCCTTGCTTGCGGGCTGCACCGAGCGGACCAAGCTGGTGTTTATCGCCAACCCCAACAACCCCACCGGCACCATGATCGGCGCCGCCGATGTGGCGCGTCTGGCCGATGGCCTGCCAAAGGGCGCGCTGCTGGTGCTGGATGGCGCCTATGCCGAATATGTCGAAGGCTTCGATGCAGGCGCTTCGCTGGTGGCCGAGCGTGACAATGTCTTCATGACCCGCACCTTCTCCAAGATCTACGGGTTGGGTGGTGCGCGCATCGGCTGGGGCTATGGCCCGCAGGAAATCATCGACGTTCTGAACCGCCTGCGCGGCCCGTTCAACGTCTCGACCACCGCGCTGGCCGCGGCCGAGGCTTCGGTGCGGGATACCGATTATGTCGACCGCTGCCGCGCGGAAAACGCCAAATGGCGCGGTTGGCTGGCCGAGGCATTGGCCGAACTTGGGGTGCCCTCGGATACCTCCTGCACCAATTTCATCCTTGCGCGTTTCGCCAGCCAGTCAGAGGCTGAGGCCTGTGATGAGTACCTCAAGGCGCAGGGGCTGATCGTTCGGCGGGTGGCGGGCTACAACCTGCCCAATGCGCTGCGCATCACCATCGGCGATGAGGCCGCCTGCCGCGCGGTTGCTGCCGCGGTCAAGGCCTTCAAAGCCGGGCAGGGCGCAGCATGAGCGCGCCAGTCTACAACCGAGTCGCGCTGATCGGGCTGGGGCTGATCGCCTCTTCGATGTTCTGGGCGATGAAGCGGGCCGGTCTGGCGGGTGAGGTCACGGGCTATGCTCGCAGCGCCGAAACCCGGGACACCGCCCGGCGCATCGGGCTGTGTGATCGCGTCTGCGGCAGCGCCGCCGAGGCTGTGGAGGGCGCCGATCTGGTGGTCCTTTGTGTGCCGGTCGGCGCCATGGGCGCGGTGATGCAGGACATCGCGAGCGTGCTGAAACCCGGCGCCACGGTGTCTGATGTCGGCTCGGTGAAGGCCCATGTGATCGAGGCTGTCGCGCCGCATATCCCCGATGGCGTGCATTTCGTCCCGGCGCACCCTTTGGCGGGGACTGAGCATTCCGGGCCCGAGGCAGGCTTTGCCGAACTGTTTGATAATCGGTGGAGCCTTCTGGTTCCCGTCGAAGGCACCGACCCCGATGCCGTGCAGCGCCTGCGTGACCTCTGGGAGGGGATGGGCGCCAATGTCGATGAAATGGATGCCGATCACCACGATCTGGTGCTGGCTGTCACCAGCCACGCGCCGCACCTTATTGCCTATACCATGGTGGGGGTTGCCGACGATCTGCGCCGCGTGACCGACAGCGAGGTGATCAAATACTCGGCTGCTGGTTTTCGAGACTTTACCCGGATCGCGGCCTCTGACCCGACCATGTGGCGCGATGTGTTCCTGACCAACAAGGACGCGACGCTGGAAATCCTGGGCCGTTTCACCGAGGAGCTTTTCGCCCTGCAAAGGGCGATCCGCACCGGCGACGGGGAGCATCTGCACCAGTATTTCACCCGCACCCGCGCCATCCGCCGCGGGATCATCGAGGCCGGGCAGGATACGGATGCACCGGATTTCGGACGGGCAAAGAAGACATGATCGCCCGGGCTGCTTTTGCGCTGGGCCTTTTGTTGGCCGATGCCGCCGCTGCGACGGCGCCCGAGGCGTCCCTGCGTCCGGCCGGGCGCCCGGCAGGCATTGCAGCCTCACCGGGCCCCGAACTTGATGTCTCTACCTTGGCTGGGCCCGAGCTGATGAGGCCACAAGGGCGGCCGATGTCAGAGCAAACCTTAGCCGTGGCGGCGCTGGGTGCGGTCACGTTGCCCGATGTCGGGCCGGGCAGTTCGTTGCGCCCCAGCCTGCGCCCCGATGCCATTGTTCAGCAGGTGCTGTTCAAGCGGCGCAAGCTGCGAAAAACCTCGGTCTGCGGCGATATCGATATTCAGGGAGAGCCGGTTGGCTCTGTCGTCGGCTCTCTACCGGGCTGCGGTGCGAAATCGGCGGTCCGGGTGTCCTCGGTCGCGGGTGTGCAGCTTAGCAAGAAATCGGTGATGACCTGCGATATGGCGAAATCGCTGAACCGCTGGGTCGAACGGGACGTGGAAAAGGCATTTGGCCGCCGCAACCGCGTAGTGTCGCTGCGAGTGGCTGCGCATTATTCCTGCCGCACACGCAACAACCGTCCGGGCGCGCGCATCTCGGAGCATGGCAAGGGCAAGGCGATCGATATTTCCGGCTTCACCCTGGAAGATGGTGAGACGATCACCGTTCTGGAAGGCTGGCAGAAGCGGCGCACCCGCAGGAAACTGCGCAAGATCTGGAAGGCGGCTTGTGGGCCCTTTGGCACGGTACTAGGGCCTGACGCGGATCGCTATCACAAGGATCACTTCCATCTGGATGTGGCGCGCCACCGGGGTGGAGCCTACTGCCGCTGACCGGGTTAGACCCGTGAGGGATGCCGACAGGCTCCTTCAGTAGAGCGTGATACGCGGAGCCGCGCCCAGTGGCAGAGGGCCAAGGTACATCTGCCCGTCGGTGATCGACAGCGCAATGTCGAGATCCTGTTCGCGGCCATGCATCTGAGCCAGCAGCCCCAGGACCCGTTCGGTGCCACTGCGCAGGCGGGCAGGTAGCAGGCCGGAGCGTTCTGCAAGCCGCAGCAGGCCACGCCAATTCTCTGCCCTGATATCCACCTTGCCGCTCATCCGGCCAGCCTCGTCCACATCCACGCTGCCATTGGCCCGCAGGGCAAGGGCGCCCCAATGCGCCTCTGCCTGCGTCAGGGTGATCCGGCGCGGTTGCGGTCGGCGCAGTTCCAGCACGCGTCGGTCCCATGCGGTGTCAAAAAGGACATCCGCCGCGAGCGTGACATCGGTCAGGCTGGGTGGCAGCTCTTCGGCTGAGATCAGCATCCGTTGCAATCTGCCGCGGGGGGTCAGCGTCTCTGCCCGGGCCGAAATGCGATAGCTCTCCGTGTCCCCCGTTCGGGTCATGTCCAGGGCAAAGGCAGGGGCGGATAGCAGGACCTTACCCGCCCGCGATATCTTCCACTCTGCCGCCTGCAGTGACATCCGTTCCAGTGACATGGTTGATCCGGGCGCGAGCTGCAAGTCCGCCTGCATGTCCGCAGCCTGCAGGACTGCTGTCTTGTCATAGTGTGACAGGCGCTGCGGGGCGGGGGGAAACTGCAGCGTCACCTCCTGCGGCTTCTGGGGCAGGCTGTAGAGGCTGATCCAATCCGCGCTCCAGGCGGCGCCGGTTCCGGGGTCGGCTAGTGTTGGATGCAGGATGCGCGTCCGGTGCGCTGTCGGGAAACCGGAACTTTCCAGCGCAGCGTATTCCGCCAGCCAACCCTGCCGCTCCTGCTCATCGAACCATTGGGCAATACCGCTGCGCAGGCCCCAGGCGCTGGCGGCCCAATACAGGCTCCAAACCAGCCCGGCAGCCACCAGAAGTTTCACAACGCGCATGCCAAAGACCCTCTTTTGCCCGGAGCAGATTTGCTGTTTACAGACAGGGATCAGAAAGGACCAGTTGTCATGACCATGTGGGTGTTCGGATACGGATCACTGTTGTGGAACCCGGGATTTCCCGTCGCGCGCCGCGAGATCGCGACGCTGCAGGGCTATGCGCGCTCCTTCTGCATGAGTTCGGTTCACCATCGCGGCACTGAAGAGAAACCGGGTCTGGTTCTGGCACTGGATGAGGTCGCCGGGGCTCATTGCACGGGCCTTGCTCTGGCGGTGGAAAACGGCGCTGAAACCGAGACGCTGGATTATCTGCGCGAGCGTGAGCTGATCTCCTCGGCCTATGTCGAGCGGGATCTGGAGGTGGAGCTGCAGACCGGGGATCTCGTCACTGCGGTGACCTATGTGATCGATCCCCATCATGTGCAGTATTGCGGCGGGATGAGCCTCGAGGAACAAGCCCGGATTATTGCCCATGCGGTGGGCGGACGGGGGCCCAACACCGAATACCTCTACAATACCGCAAGCCATCTGGCAGAGATCGGGCTGAATGATGAAGATCTGGACTGGCTGGCGGGGCGCGTGCGGCAGATCACAGCATAAAGCCTTGGCCTTGCACTCTCTTTCCCTGTAGGCTTCAGGCGCGACAAGAGCACTGAAAGAGGCAGGAGCCCCTTAATATGGCGCAGCCAGACGGTAAGATCAGGCCCCAGTTTTCCCAACCGGTCCGACAGGTCATTCTGATGCTGATTGCATTGGGGCTTGCCGGGTTTGGCGCCTTTGTCGCGTTGCCACGTGTACTGCCGGTGTTTCAGGCCAACCCCTGGCTCAACGGGTTTATTCTTTTCGTCTTTGTGATCGGGGTGCTGGCCTGTTTCTGGCAGGTCGTGCAGCTGATCGGCTCGGTGCGCTGGATCGAAAGTTTTGCCGGCGGCGGCAGCCGCGGCGAAGACCGGCCACCGTCGATGCTGGCGCCGCTGGCCTCGCTCCTGCGGTCGCGGGGTGCGCGGATGCAGCTTGGCTCTTCCTCGACCCGCTCGATCCTGGATTCCGTGGCGACGCGGATCGATGAAGACCGGGAAATCACCCGTTATATCGTCAACCTTCTGATTTTCCTGGGCCTTCTGGGCACGTTCTATGGTCTGGCGACCACGGTTCCGGCGGTTGTAGATACCATTCGCAGCCTTGCCCCGCAGGAGGGCGAAGAAAGCCTGACCATCTTTAACCGGCTGATGACGGGGCTTGAGGCGCAGCTGGGCGGCATGGGTGTTGCTTTCGCCTCCTCGTTGTTGGGGCTTGCTGGGTCGCTCATCGTCGGCCTTTTGGAGCTTTTTGCCGGGCACGGCCAAAATCGGTTCTACCGCGAACTGGAAGAATGGCTGTCCTCCTTTACCCGGGTCAGCTTTTCTTCGGGCGAGGATGGGGCCGGGGACAGCGGGATCGTCTCCGAGGTGCTGGATACAATGGCCGAGCAGATGGATGCCCTGCAGGGCATGTTCGCCGAAACCGCACAGGGCCGCGTCGCGGTCGAGGAAAAACTCTCGCAGCTGGTCGATAGTATCAACGACATGAACCAGCGTCAGGAACAGAATGAAACGCTGAGCGCGGCCTTGGAGCGGGTGGCTGTCGGGCAGGAAACCCTGACCGAAATCATGCGCGCCCATGGCGACGTGGGCCTTGATGCCGAAAGCCGCATGCGGCTGCGCTCGATCGACGTGCAGATGCTGCGCATCCTTGAGGAAATTTCGGCCGGTCGACAGGAAAGCCTGGCCGAATTGCGCAAGGATATCGACCTGATGGTCAAGGCCTTTGCACCGCCACGGGGCGGCCAGCGCGCAGCCAAGGCCGCCTCTCAGGACGAGGGTTGACCCATGGCCCTGTCCCGGCGCACTGGGCAACGGTTCCAGGCCTCGATTTGGCCGGGCTTCGTCGATGCGATGACCGGGCTTTTGCTGGTGCTGATGTTCGTGCTGACCATTTTCATGGTGGTGCAATCGGTTCTGCGCGAGACCATCACCGGACAGGAAAGCGAGCTGGACGAACTCTCGTCCGAGGTACAGGCGCTGGCCAATGCGCTGGGGCTTGAAGAACGTTCGAACAATCTTCTGACCGCCCGGCTTGGCGCGCTCACCGCAACGCTGAGCACGACGCAGGACGAACTTCAGGAGGCCGAGGGACAGATTGCCGAGCAGAAATCGCTGATTGCGTCGCTCACCTCTGAACGGGACGCGAGGGTTGCCGATCTGGAGGCCGCGCGTAGCCGCATTACCGCCTTCGAGGCGCAGGTAGCCGCCCTGATCGCCGATCAGGAGGCCGCAACGGCGGAAATCGCGGATCTGAGCGCGGAGCGGGAACGGTTGGAGGCGGACAGGGCTGAGCTGCTGAGTGAGCAGGAAGCCTTGAACCTGGCGCTGGCACAGGCCCGCGATGAAATCGATGCCGGTGTTGAAGCGGCGAGGCTGGCTGCGGCCCGGCGCGAGGCGCTGGAGGCGATGATCGCTGATTTGCAGGCGGAAGGCACGGCGCAAGAGGCTCAGCTGGCCGATCTGAAAGACCAGCTGAGCGAAGAAGAAACTGCCCGTCTGGCCGAAGCCGCGGCGGCTGAGGCCCTGCGCAAGAAACTGGAAGACGCTGACGCCGAACTGACCGCCATGACCCTGTCGCTGGAGGCACAGCGCCAGCGGGCCGAGGATACGCTGACCCTTCTGGCCGCCGCCGAGGCTGCCAAGGCGCAGCTGGACAGCCAGTTGGAAGAGGCGCTTGCCACGCTGGAAGCCGCCCGCGCGCAATCGCGGGAACGAGACGAATTGGCCGAGCGGCTGACCCGGGTTCTGGCGCAGATGGAGGTCAGCCAGTCCGAGGCCGAGGCGCGGGTCAGCGCCCTTGAGGCGGAACTCGACCGGGTGCGGACCGATGCCGACACAACCCGCGCCAGTCTGACTGCAGATCTGCAGGCCGCCCGGCAAGAGGCCGCCCGCACCCGTGACGAGTTGGAAGCGGAACTGGCGCGCCAGCAAGCGGCCTCGGTCGAGACGCAATCCCAGTATGAAGAGCAGCTTGCGCAGCTTCAGGCAAACCACGCCAAGGCCCGGGCGGATCTGGAAGCGGCGCTGAGCGCGGCCGAAGACAAGGCCGACGCAGAGCGGCGTGCCTTGGAACAACAGCTGGCTGAGGTCCGGGCGGATGCTGCCAGCCTGCAGGCCGGGCTTGAGGCACAACTGCAGCAGGCCCGCGCTGATCTTGCCGCTGCCCGCAGCGCTGCCAGTTCCACTGCAGAGGACCGGGCTGCGGTGGAGCAACGTCTGCTGACTGCGCTGGAAGCACTGGAAAACGCCCGCGCGGCGGCCAGCGATACGGATGTGCTGCAACAGCGCTTGCTTGCTGCGCTCAATGCCCAGAAGGAGGCGGAGACCAGCGCCGAGGGGCAGCGCAACCTTGCAGAGGAACGCGCCGCGCTGCTGGCGCAGGCCCGCGCAGCACTTGCCGATCAGAAACAGCTATCGACCAAGGCGCAGCGCGAGGCGGCACTGCTGAACCAGCAAATCGCGGCCCTGCGTGAACAGCTGGGTAGCCTGCAGGCCATTCTGGACGATTATCAGGCGCGCGATGCAGCGCAGCAGGTGCAATTACAGAACCTTGGTCAGGATCTGAACGCCGCGCTTGCCCGTGCCGCCTCGGAAGAGCGCAAGCGCCGGATTCTGGAAGAACAGGAGCGCAAGCGGCTGGAGGCCGAGGCGGCAGCTCTGGCCGACAAGGCGCAGGATCTGGAGCGCTACCGGTCGGAGTTCTTCGGGCGGCTGCGGGATGTTCTGGGCAGCCAGGACGGTGTGCGGATCGAGGGTGACCGTTTCGTCTTTGCCTCCGAGGTGCTGTTCGCTCCGGCAAGCGCTGAGCTGTCGGAGGCGGGCAAGGCGGAAATCGCCAAGGTTGCCCGTATCCTGCAAAGCGTGGCCGCTGCGATCCCGCCAGAGATCAACTGGATCATCCGGGTCGATGGCCACACCGACAACACGACCCTGCTGGGGCATCCGAAGTTCAAGGATAACTGGGAGCTTAGCCAGGGGCGGGCGCTGTCGGTGGTGCGCTACATGATTGATGCGCTTGGCATTCCGCCGGGGCGGCTGGCGGCGAATGGGTTTGGCGAATATCAGCCCGTCGACACTGCCGACACGCCAGAAGCCCGCGCCCAGAACCGGCGGATCGAGTTGAAGTTCACCGAACGCTAGGGCGGGGCGAAAGGGCGCGGATCAGTCGATCCGGATCGGCTGGATGATCCGGTCCACTTCTGCCCCGTCGCGCATCAACCGGGCAATCCCGGTATAAAGCCCGGCAGGCCAGGCTGCCCGGCGCAGACGTTTGCCCGCAGCGCGGAAGAATTGCGCCTGATCCTTTTTCAGAGTGGCCTTCTGATCGATCATTTTGCCGCCCGGCCCGTCAATGGTGAGGGTAAGGGTGTCGCCCTCCCGTCCACCGAAGGCATAGGCCCAGAACACCATCGCAGGCGCATCCTTTGCCAGCATCTCTCCCTTCGCCGCAGTGGCGCCGGATTTGATCGCGTCATAGGCTGGAACACCGGTGCTGAACCCGGCACCGAGGAAGCCGCCAGCCTCATAAGCAACTGGCTGCGCCCACAGGGAGGCGCCGGATGCGGCGCCGCAGGCGGCGCTGCTATCTGGCTGGAAGGGGTCGACAACCGCGCCATCCTTGCGCAGCGACAGATGCAGGTGCGGGAATTGCGTCTTGCCGGAGAGGCCAACCTCGCCGAGGGCGGTTCCAGCGGGCACCCGGTCGCCCTTGGCGACGCGGAGCGAGCCGCGCTTCATGTGACAATACTGGGTTTCCCAGCCGCCCGCGTGGCGCAGCACCAGACCGTTGCCGCATTCTCGGTCCTTGATCTCGGCAGCGTTTGCCTTGGTCGCGTATTGATCCGGCATGCCATCGCGCAACCCCGCAACGACTCCGTCTGCGGCGGCACGCACCGTGACGCCGGTCTGCATGTCCGAAAGGTAGGGCAGGGCGATATCCGTGCCCTTGTGCCCGTCATAAGTCAGGCCGTTGCAGGTGAAATCCTGCGCCCCGGGGCCGGGATCCCGGTCGACGTATTGCTGAATGTGGCAGCTGTCGCCCAGCACGCAGTCGATGGGCCAGTCCAATGCGAAATCGCCCGCCGCAACGGGTGCGGCGAGCGATGAAAACAGCGCGAAAAGCGTGCGATACATTATTCTGCGGTCAGCAGCGGCGGCTTGTTACCGGAAATCCGGGGCTTGCCTGGGCCTTCAAGGCGCAGGTCGATCTTGCCGTCCTTGATGCCAACCTTGACGAGACCGCCCTTGGTCAGCTTGCCGAACAGCAGTTCCTCGGCCAGCGGTTTCTTGATGTACTCCTGAATGACCCGGCCCAGCGGACGCGCACCCATCTTGTCGTCATAGCCCTTCTCGGCCAGCCATTCGGCAGCCTTGCGGGTCAGTTCGATCGACACGTTGCGGTCCATCAGCTGCGCCTCAAGCTGCAGTACGAATTTCTCGACAACCTGCAGAATGACCTCTTTGGGCAGCGGCGCGAAGGAGATCACCGCATCCAGACGGTTGCGGAACTCCGGGGTAAAGGTCCGCTCGATAGCGGCGGTGTCTTCGCCCTCGCGGCGGTCGCGACCAAAGCCGATGGCGGCCTTCGCCATGTCCGAGGCGCCGGCGTTGGAGGTCATGATCAGAACCACGTTGCGGAAGTTCACGGTGCGGCCGTTGTGATCGGTGAGCTGCCCGTTATCCATCACCTGCAACAGGATGTTGAAGACATCCGGGTGCGCCTTTTCGATTTCATCCAGCAGCAGCACGGAATGCGGATGCTGATCGACGCCATCGGTCAGAAGACCGCCCTGATCAAAGCCGACATAGCCCGGAGGCGCGCCGATCAGGCGGGAGACCGCGTGTTTCTCCATGTATTCCGACATGTCAAAGCGCAGCAGTTCCACACCCAGCGTATCGGCCAGCTGTTTGGCGACCTCGGTCTTGCCGACACCGGTGGGGCCCGCAAAGAGGTAGTTGCCGATGGGCTTTTCCGGCTCCCGCAGGCCAGCGCGCGCCAGTTTGATGGCGCTGGACAGCGCGTCGATGGCATCGTCCTGACCGAAAACAACGCGTTTGAGCGATTTCTCCAGATCCTTGAGCACCTCTGCATCGTCCTTGGACACGCTCTTGGGCGGGATGCGGGCGATCTTGGCGACGACGGCTTCAACCTCTTTGACGCCAATGGTCTTGCGACGCTTGTCTTCGGGCACCAGATGCTGCGCGGCGCCGGCCTCATCGATCACGTCGATGGCCTTGTCCGGCAGTTTGCGGTCGTTGATGTAACGCGCCGACAGCTCCACCGCCGATTTGATCGCATCGGTGGTGAATTTGACGCTGTGGTGTTCCTCGAAATAGGGTTTCAGGCCCTTCAGGATTTCGATGGCGTCTTCGACCGTGGGTTCGTTCACGTCGATCTTCTGGAATCGGCGCGACAGAGCGCGGTCTTTTTCAAAGTGTTGACGGAACTCCTTGTAGGTGGTGGAGCCCATGGTGCGCAGCTTGCCGCCCTGAAGCGCAGGCTTCAGCAGGTTAGAGGCATCCATGGCGCCGCCAGATGTGGCGCCAGCGCCGATCACCGTGTGGATCTCGTCGATGAAGAGAACCGCGTCGGGGTGTTGCTCCAGCTCGGTCACGACCGCTTTCAGGCGTTCCTCGAAATCACCGCGATAACGGGTGCCGGCCAGCAGGGCGCCCATGTCGAGCGAATAGATGGTGGTCTCGGAGAGAACCTCCGGCACCTCACCCTGCACGATCTTTCGCGCCAGACCTTCGGCGATGGCGGTCTTGCCAACGCCGGGATCACCAACCAGCAGCGGGTTGTTCTTGCGGCGGCGGCACAGCACCTGAATGCAGCGCTCCACTTCGTGGCTGCGGCCGATCAGCGGATCGATGTCGCCTTCGCGGGATTTCGCGTTGAGATCGACGCAATACTTGGCGAGCGCGCTTTCCTTATTTTCGCCCTCGGCGGCCTGCGGCTGTGGTTCTTCTTCAGCCTCGTGAGCGCCGGAAACCGGGCGCGGTTCGCCGAATGCGGGATCCTTGGCAACACCATGGGCGATGAAGTTCACCGCGTCATAGCGGGTCATGTCCTGATCCTGAAGGAAATAGGCGGCATCGCTTTCGCGCTCGGCAAAGATCGCAACCAGCACGTTGGCGCCGGTGACTTCGGTGCGGCCCGAGCTTTGGACATGGATCGCAGCCCGCTGGATCACCCGCTGGAATGCCGCGGTGGGCACGGCTTCGGAGCCGTCAATATCGGTAACCAGGTTCGACAGATCCTCATCCACGAATTCCACCAGGGCCGTTCGCAATTCGCCGAGGTCGACGCTGCAGGCGCGCATTACGCGGGCTGCGTCGGGTTCGTCCAGCAGCGCCAGCAGCAGGTGCTCCAGCGTTGCGAATTCGTGTCGCCGCTCATTCGCCAGCGCCAGCGCTGCGTGAATGGCTTGTTCCAATGTGCTCGAGAATGAAGGCACGGGCGTGCTCCTCTGTCTTGGGTTGAGGGGGGCGGGGCGGCGTATTTACCATCCTTCCCCACTCTCAACCATGGCCTCATAGTATTAGAGTTTGGTTGATAGACCGCCGGCTTCAAGCGCTTTCTTTTATTTTTCGGTCACATTTCTTGTTGCTAAGCCGGAAATGATACACGCCAGAGGTCAGAAATTATCCTTTCTGCGCCGGATTTCTGTAAAGACATCAACGTCTTCAGCGTTCTGCATGGCCATCGATTCCTTAACGCTGGAAAGATGGGCGCGCAGGAAGGGATTTGTGTCCAATTCCAGTTGCAGCGTGGAGGGCACGGTTGGCTCGCCCGCCGCGCGGGCGGTGTCGATCTGCGCGATGCGGGTCTTGAGGGCGTCGTTGTCCGGGTCGATCGTAATGGCAAAGGCGGCATTGGCCTGGGTGTATTCATGGCCGGAATAAACCACGGTTTCGGGAGGCAGAGCGGCAAGGCGCGACAGGCTGTTCCACATCTGCTCGGGCGTGCCTTCGAAGAGGCGGCCACAGCCAAGCGCCATCAGGCTGTCAGCGGTAAAGACGGCGTTGCTGTCCGGGATGTAAAAGGCGATGTGGCCAACGGTGTGGCCGGAAACATCCAGCACCTGAACCTCGTGACCGAACAAATCGAAGCTTTCACCATCCTGTACAGCGCGATCCAGATCTGGCAGCCGGTGCGCATCTGCGGCCGCGCCAGTCACCGAGGCGCCATAGGTGCTGCACAGATCCTTGGTGCCGTCGATATGGTCCCAGTGGTGATGGGTCAGCAGGATCTCGTCCAGCCCCCATCTGCGCTTCTTAAGAGCCGCGGTGATGGCGGCAGGATCCGGAGCGTCAACCAGCGCGGTGCGCCCCGATGCGGCGTCATGCAGCAGGAAGGCGTAGTTGTCAGAGAGGCAGGGAACGGTGACGATCTCAAGGGGCATGGTCATTCGCTTTTTCATTGTTAGACTGCCCCCAGAGTGACCCAAGCAGCAGGCGCCCGCAATGCATCTTGATGTTCAGGATCTGAGGAACTTCTACTACCGCAGTACCCTTGGCCGGGCCGCGCAGGCGGCAATCCGGGCGCGCCTGTTGCAGATGTGGCCCGATGCGACGGGGCAGACTGTTGTGGGCTTTGGCTTTGCCGCGCCGCTGCTGCGTCCCTATCTGGCGGATGCGCGGCGGGTGATGGCGATGATGCCGGGGCCGCAGGGGGTGATGCAATGGCCTGCGGGCATGCCGAATGTTTCGGTTCTGTGCGAAGAGGTCAGTTGGCCTATCGAAACCGGGCGCGTGGACCGGTTGGTGATGCTGCACGGGCTGGAGACCTCTGAACGCCCGTCGGATCTGCTGGAGGAAGCCTGGCGCGCGCTTGGCCCCGGTGGGCGGGCGATTTTCATCGTCCCAAACAGAGCAGGGTTCTGGGCACGGTCGGATAAAACCCCCTTTGGCTATGGGCGCCCCTACACGCTGACACAGCTGGAAAACCAGCTGCGGCTGCACCAGTTCACCATCGAGCAGCATACGGCGGCGCTTTACCGACTGCCGAGCTCCCGGCGGTTCTGGCTGAAATCCGGAGCGCTGCTGGAAAAGATGGGGCGGCGCCTGCCGGCGGTGCTGGCAGGGGGGGTGATCCTGGTCGAGGTCAGCAAGCAGACCCATCAGCAAAAGGGGCTGATGACCCGCGTCAAACGCAGCAACCCGATCCGGGTGCTTGAGGGGCTGTCGAACCCTGTGGCAGAACCTGCCTGACCCGCGCCATGTCCCCGTGCCGATGGCCGCAGCCATGCACAGGGCGCAATGCTAACGGTGATTCCCGCAGGTGCCCTGCCGGGGGCGTGGCGTGCTCATTCTGCGGCAAAACTGCACGAAGGGGGAACAAATGCCGTTTTTTGACCCTCAGGAATCGCAATTCGATGAAGAACTTGTTCATTTTTTGTAGCCTGTTGCGGGGGCAAAGGGCCGCAGTTCCGCTAAGGTATTGAAAACACATAACTCGGTCATTTTGCCGTTACTGTTATAGGCAGTTGATAGGTTGGGAACGCTCTGCTACATCCACGCTGATTTCGATGGCCTGCCACGCTGGTGGGCTGACTCACACCCCCGGGTGCTGCCTGACGCAGGTATGCAGACCGGGGCCAAAATAATATCGGAAGGGTGGACGTGTCCGAACCAGCTTCGATTTCTGCAGGCATCGCCGCGCGCTATGCCACAGCGGTCTTTGAGATCGCTGACGAGAACAAGGCGCTCGACAGCCTTGAGACCAGCATCAATGACCTGGCAGCTGCCCTGGCTGACAGCGAAGACCTTCAAAACCTGATCAGCTCGCCTCTGGTGACGCGTGAAGAGCAGTCCGCCGCGATCAACGCGGTTGCTGAGAAGATGGGGCTTGATCCCGTCCTGCGCAACACCCTGTCGCTGATGGCTGCGAAACGCCGCCTGTTCGTGGTGCCAGCTCTGATCGACTCCCTGCGCGCCAGCCTGGCTGAAGCACGTGGCGAAGTGACCGCAGAGGTCACCTCGGCCAAGGCGCTGACCAAGACCCAAAGCGAAAAGCTGGCCAAGACTCTGGCCGAGCGCGTGGGCAAGAAGGTTACCATCAATGCAACCGTCGATGAGAGCATCATTGGCGGTCTTGTCGTTAAAGTGGGTTCGAAGATGATCGATAGCTCGATCCGCTCCAAGCTCAACTCCCTACAGAATGCAATGAAAGAGGTCGGATAAATGGGTATCCAAGCAGCAGAGATTTCTGCGATCCTGAAAGACCAAATCAAGAATTTTGGTCAAGAAGCAGAGGTGGCCGAAATCGGCCGCGTGCTGAGCGTCGGTGACGGTATCGCCCGTGTGTACGGCCTCGACAACGTCCAGGCCGGCGAAATGGTCGAGTTCCCGGGCGGCATCATGGGCATGGCGCTGAACCTCGAAGCCGACAACGTCGGTATCGTGATCTTCGGTTCGGACCGCGACATTAAAGAAGGTGACACCGTCAAGCGCACCAACTCGATCGTGGACGTTCCCGTTGGCCCCGAACTGCTGGGCCGCGTTGTTGACGGTCTGGGCAACCCGCTGGACGGCAAAGGCCCCATCAACGCCAAAGAGCGCGGCATTGCCGACTCCAAAGCACCGGGCATCATCCCGCGTAAATCGGTTCACGAGCCGATGGCAACCGGTCTGAAATCGGTTGACGCGATGATCCCGATCGGCCGTGGCCAGCGTGAGCTGATTATTGGTGACCGTCAGACCGGTAAGACCGCCGTTGCTCTTGACGCGGTTCTGAACCAGAAAGTCTACAACGACGCCGCAGGCGACGACGAGTCCAAGAAACTGTACTGCGTCTACGTTGCTGTCGGCCAGAAGCGTTCCACCGTTGCCCAGCTGGTGAAGAAGCTGGAAGAAAGCGGCGCGATGGAATACTCGATCGTGGTTGCCGCAACCGCGTCCGACCCGGCTCCGCTGCAGTTCCTGGCACCCTATGCCGCAACCGCGATGGCAGAATACTTCCGCGACAACGGCAAGCACGGCCTGATCATCTATGATGACCTGTCCAAGCAAGCGGTTGCTTATCGTCAGATGTCCCTGCTGCTGCGTCGTCCGCCGGGACGTGAAGCTTATCCGGGTGACGTTTTCTACCTGCACTCCCGTCTGCTGGAACGTTCCGCGAAGCTGAACGAAGACTTCGGCTCCGGTTCGCTGACCGCTCTGCCCGTCATCGAAACCCAGGGCGGCGACGTGTCTGCGTTTATTCCGACCAACGTGATCTCGATCACCGACGGTCAGATCTTCCTGGAAACCGAACTGTTCTACCAGGGCATCCGTCCTGCTGTGAACACCGGTCTGTCGGTTTCGCGTGTGGGCTCCTCGGCTCAGACCGACGCGATGTCCTCGGTTGCCGGTCCGGTTAAACTGTCGCTGGCTCAGTACCGCGAAATGGCGGCCTTTGCGCAGTTCGGTTCCGACCTCGACGCTGCAACCCAGCAGCTGCTGGCCCGTGGTGCGCGCCTGACCGAGCTGATGAAGCAGCCGCAGTACTCGCCGCTGACCAACTCGGAAATCGTCTGCATCATCTTTGCTGGCACCAACGGTTACCTCGACAACGTCGACGTCAAGGACGTTGGCCGGTACGAAGCCGAACTGCTGAGTTTCCTGCGCGGCAAGAAGGCTGACTTCCTGCAGTGGATCACCGACGAAGACCCCAAATTCAAAAAGGGTGAGCCGGTCGAAAAAATGAAGGCGGTACTCGACGAATTCGCTGCCGATTTCGCGTAAGGAGATAAGGCAGTGCCAAATCTCAAGGACCTAAAAAACAGGATCGCGAGTGTCAAAAGCACTCGTAAGATCACAAAAGCCATGCAAATGGTGGCCGCGGCGAAACTTCGCCGCGCCCAGGAAGCTGCCGAAGACAGCCGTCCCTATGCCAAGCGGTTCAACGCCGTTATGGCATCTCTGGCAGCCTCGGTCGGCGACAGCGAAGCAGCGCCCAAGCTGCTTCGTGGCACCGGAAGCGATCAGGTGCAGCTGCTTGTCGTTTTGACAGCCGAGCGTGGTCTGTGTGGTGGCTTTAACGCCAACATCGCCAAGCTGGCCCGTCAGAAGGCAGCTGAGCTGAAAGCGGCAGGCAAGACGGTCAAGATCCTGACCGTTGGCAAAAAAGGCCGCGACGCGCTGCGTCGTGACTTTGAAGCCGATTTTGTCGGTCACGTGGACCTGAGCGAGGTCAAGCGTCTTGGCTATGCCGATGCGCAGGGCATCGCAAAGGACATCCTGACCCGCTTTGACGCTGGTGAATTCGACGTCGCGACGATCTTCTACTCGGAGTTCGTCAACGTCGTGACACAGGTGCCGACGGCACAGCAGATCATTCCGGCCTCTTACGAGGGCGGCGAAGCCGAAGAAGCCTCGGCGGTATATGACTACGAACCCAGCGAAGAGGCCATTCTCGCCGACTTGCTGCCCCGTGGCGTATCCACCCAGATCTTTTCGGCGCTGCTGGAAAATGGCGCATCCGAACAGGGTGCCCGGATGAGCGCGATGGACAATGCGACACGCAACGCGGGCGATATGATCGACCAGCTGACCATCGAGTTTAACCGTTCCCGCCAGGCCGTGATCACCAACGAGCTGATTGAAATTATTTCGGGCGCCGAGGCGCTCTAAGAGACAACCGGAGACCAACAAATGGCAAATGCAAAAGGCAAGGTGGTTCAGATCATCGGCGCCGTTGTCGACGTCCAGTTCGACGATGACCTGCCCGCGATCCTGAACGCCCTCAACACCGACAACAACGGTAAGAATCTGGTTCTGGAAGTTGCGCAGCACCTGGGCGAAAACACCGTCCGTACCATCGCAATGGACGCAACCGAAGGTCTGGTTCGCGGTCAGGAAGTCACCGACACCGGCGCGCCGATCTCGATCCCCGTTGGTAACGCGACCCTGGGCCGAATTCTGAACGTCGTCGGCGAGCCCGTTGACGAAAAGGGCCCGGTGAAAGCCGAAGAAACCCGTCCGATCCATGCGGCGGCGCCTGAGTTCAACGAACAGTCGACCGAGTCGGAAATCCTGGTGACAGGCATCAAGGTCATCGACCTTCTGGCGCCTTACTCGAAGGGTGGTAAGATCGGCCTCTTCGGCGGTGCCGGCGTGGGCAAGACCGTTCTCATCATGGAACTGATCAACAACATCGCAAAAGTGCACTCGGGCTTCTCCGTGTTCGCTGGTGTTGGTGAGCGGACCCGTGAAGGTAACGACCTTTACCACGAGATGATCGAATCCAACGTGATTAAGCCCGACAACCTGTCGGAATCGCAGGTTGCGCTGGTTTACGGTCAGATGAACGAACCTCCGGGAGCCCGTGCGCGTGTTGCGCTGACCGGTCTGACCCTGGCGGAACAGTTCCGTGACCAGTCCGGTACCGACGTTCTGTTCTTCGTGGACAACATCTTCCGCTTTACCCAAGCCGGTTCCGAGGTTTCGGCTCTGCTTGGCCGTATCCCCTCCGCTGTGGGCTACCAGCCGACGCTGGCGACCGACATGGGTGCGATGCAGGAGCGTATTACCTCCACCAAGAACGGCTCGATCACCTCGATCCAGGCTGTGTACGTTCCCGCGGACGACCTTACCGACCCCGCACCGGCAACCACCTTTGCTCACCTCGATGCGACCACGGTTCTTAACCGTGCCATCTCCGAGCTGGGCATCTACCCGGCTGTGGACCCGCTCGACTCCTCGTCGCGCCTGATGGACCCGCAGATCGTTGGCGAAGAGCACTACGCAGTGGCTTCCGACGTTCAGCAGATCCTCCAGCGCTACAAGTCGCTGCAGGACATCATCGCGATCCTTGGTATGGACGAACTGTCCGAGGAAGATAAGCTGACCGTGGCCCGTGCCCGTAAGATCCAGCGCTTCCTGTCCCAGCCGTTCGACGTTGCGAAAGTGTTCACCGGTTCTGATGGTGTGCAGGTTCCGCTGGAAGACACCATTGCCTCGTTCAAGGCAGTTGTGGCCGGCGAATACGACCACCTGCCCGAAGGCGCCTTCTACATGGTTGGCGGCATCGAAGAGGTGAAGGCAAAAGCCGAGAAAATGGCTGCTGAGGCGGCCTAAGGAGGGCCCTGATGGCTGATACCATGCAATTCGACCTCGTGAGCCCGGAGCGGAGCCTTGCTTCGCTTCAGGTGAGCGCGGTTCAGATCCCCGGCGCGGAAGGCGACATGACGGCTATGCCGATGCATGCGCCGACCATCACCACGCTGCGCCCGGGTGTCCTGCGGGTCGAAAGCCCCCAAGGCACTTCGGAGTATGTGGTCACCGGTGGGTTTGCCGAAATCGGTTCCGAGGCGCTCTCGGTTCTGGCCGAAAAGGCAATCCCGATGGATGAAATGACCCGTGCGCACCTGGATGAGCTGATCGAGGGCGCACGTGAGACCTACAAGACCGCTAAGGAAGAAGAGCAGCCCCACGACATCGTCGAGGAAGCCGCGAAACTTCTCGCGGACATGGAGGCCCTTGGCACCCACATGAGCCTCTAAGGTTCCGCGCCAAGCGAGAAAGACTTTATAAACCGGCCCTTATGGGGCCGGTTTTCTTTTGTGTGCTCAGATGGTTTTATGACGCTTCAGGGTTGTGGGTGCGTCAGGCTGCCCGCGAGCGGAGGATTGGAAATTCATGAAAAGACTGCGAAACCCGCGCACCGGGATTGATCAGGGCGATCTTGTGGTGTTTTCCGAGTTCGACAGCGGCGGCAGCATGTGGACAGGGGAGGGCGCCCGGGAGCGGCGCAAGACCGTGCGGTTTTCCGAAGCCTTTGCCCGCCCGCCCGCGGTGCAAGTGTCGATGTCGATGTGGGACATGGATACCTCGGCTGCCGTGCGGGCCGAACTGGTAGCCGAGAATATAACCGCCACCGGGTTTGATGTGGTGTTTCGCACTTGGGCCGACAGCCGCGTGGCGCGGGTACGGGCAGCTTGGATGGCCATTGGCGATATGCCGTTCGAGGATGACTGGGTGGTAGACTGACCTGCCTCTGAGCATAGCTCTGCTGAGCACATCCCGGTAATCAAACGGCCCCGGCGAAGATCTCGCGCGGGGCCGGTGTTATTTCGGACTTCCGGTCGCTGCACCCAGCGGGGCGCGCAGGCCGTCAGACGTGGCTGTAAAGCGACTCGTAGATCGGGATCAGAGTTTTGTCCTCGAACAGGGAGGACACCGAGGTGCCGTGCCAGATGTTGAGGATGGCCTGCGTGAACAGGGGCGCTGTCGGCAGGATGCGGATGTTCGGCGCGGCCGCGACTGCGTCGGTCGGCTGGATGGTGTCGGTCAGAACCAGCGATTTCATCACCGAATTGGTGACGCGCTCTACTGCCGGCCCGCTCATCACGCCATGGGTGATATAGGCATGTACCTCACGTGCACCATTGTCGAGCAGCACTTGCGCCGCCTTGCACAGGGTGCCGGCGGTGTCGCACATGTCGTCGACGATCAGGCAGATCTTGTCTGTCACATCCCCGATCACGGTCATCTCGGCGATTTCACCGGGTTTTTCGCGGCGTTTGTCAACGATCGACAGGGGAGCGTTGATGCGTTTCGCCAGCTCGCGGGCGCGGGCCACGCCGCCGACATCGGGTGAGACCACCATCAGGTCTGCCATGTCGTCCTTGAACTGGTGTTTCACATCCAGCGCAAAGATGGGCGAGGCGTAAAGGTTGTCGACTGGAATGTCGAAGAAGCCCTGGATCTGGGCCGCGTGCAGATCCATGGTCAGGACCCGCTCGATCCCGGCGCCGGTCAGCATGTTGGCCGTCAGCTTGGCAGAGATCGGCGTGCGGGCCTTGGTGCGGCGGTCCTGACGGGCATAGCCGAAGTAGGGGATCACTGCAGTGGTGCGGCGGGCCGAAGAGCGGCGCAGCGCATCCGAGATGATCAGCAGCTCCATGAGGTTGTCATTGGCCGGGTTCGAGGTCGGCTGAATGATGAACATGTCCTCGCCGCGGACGTTCTCGTAAACTTCTACGAAGATCTCGCCGTCGTTGAACCGTTCGACACGGGCATCCACCAGCCCCTGATCGACGCCGCGGTGCAGGCTCATGCGGCGGGCAATGGAATTGGCGAGCGGGAGGTTGGCGTTCCCAGCGATAAGCTTGGGTTCGTTCATGGTCGGCATTGGCTGATATCCCCGGGCAGCAACAGCAATGTGTCAGATTCGTGATATTGAACCTCGCTTAGCATGCGCCTAGGTTCCAGCCTAGTTCAAAGCCGGAGAAAAGCGACATGGCAACCATTGATTTCTACTTCTCGACCCTGTCCCCTTACACATATCTTGCGGGAAACAGGCTCGAGCAGCTTGCCGCCGCGCATGATGCACAAATTACGTACAAACCGTTCGATATTCAGGCACTTTTCCCGCGGACCGGTGGAACCGCCCCGAAGGACCGGCATCCGGCCCGTCAGGAATACCGCCTGATCGAGATGGAGCGTCAGGCCAAGAAGCTTGACCTGCCGATCAACCTGAAGCCCGCACATTGGCCCACCAATGCTGCGCCGTCCTCCTATGCGATCATCGCAGCGCAGAACGCAGGGGGCGGTGATCTGGGCGCCCTGGTGCAGAGCATTCTGCGCGCCTGCTGGGCCGAGGAAAAGGACATCGCCGAGGATGCCGTGATCCGCGAGTGCCTGACGGCGGCGGGGTTTGATGCCTCTTTGGCAGACAGTGGCCTTTTGGCGGGCGCTGAGACGTACGGTCAGAACCTTGAAGACGCGGTTTCCGCTGGTGTTTTCGGTGCACCCTTCTATGTCACCGGTGATGGCGCCAAGTTCTGGGGCCAGGACCGGCTGGATGATCTGGACCGGCACCTGTCGGAGTAAGCCCTGGATGAAAGATCTGCCGCACGACCTGCCACAACCGGTATTCTCCCGCAGTTTCGGGGAGGGCGCCCGCCAGATGCTGGCGGTGCACTGCTCGCTGGCGCATTCCGGGACCTGGCGCGGTCTGTGCGAGGCACTGGAAGGGGCCGTGACCATCACGGCCTTTGACATGCTGTCCCATGGTCGCAGCCCGGATTGGGACCGGCAGGGTGACTATCAGGATCGTAACACGGCGGCAGGCCTGTCGCTGATGCCAAAGGGCCAGCCGATCGATCTGATCGGTCATTCCTTTGGCGCCACAGTGGCGCTGCGTATGGCGCTGGCCCGGCCGGAACAGGTGCGCAGCCTGACCCTGATAGAGCCGGTTCTGTTCCGGGTCGCGCTGGAGGATAATCCGGAAATGAGCGCCCGAGTTCAGGAGGAGAACAGGCCCTTCCTGGACGCTTATGAAGCCGGGGACGAGGCGCTGGCGGCACGGCTGTTCAACCGCAGCTGGAGCTCGGGCGCGCCGCGCTGGCCGGAACTGCCCGAGACCACCCGCGCAGCGATGACGCGGGCCATCCATATCGTTCCGGCCTGTGACGCGGCGGTCTATCAGGACCGGCCGGGGGTTCTGGCGCCGGGTGTTCTTGAGGCGCTCGATCTGCCGATCCTGCTGCTGCGCGGCAGTGAAACCAACCCTATCATCGGCGTGGTCAATGAGGGTCTGCTGCGCCGTCTGCCCAACGCCCGATCTGGGGTGATCGCGGGCGCCGGGCACATGGTGTCGATCACCCATCCAGCCGAAACCGCAGCCACGATTCGCACCTTTTGGACTGAAATGGACCGGGAAATGGCGCCGGAAGGCCGCTAAGGCCTCCCGCTATCCATCACAATGTGGTGATTGTGGTGACGGTCTCTCTGAAGAAATCGAGCTTACCGGCCTCCTCGTGAGAGGTTATATAGGTGAGGCTGCGCACCATACCGTCCCGCACGCCGTAGAAGAACTCTTGCTCAAAACGCGTCATCGCCCAGCCATTGCCGAGCGGCGTGGTGGAGAGGTCAAGAATACGCGTGCCCTTGGGGAAGACCTCTGTTCCCAGTCGGGCCAGCAGGCCGCCAAGCTCACTCACGCCATTTGCCTGCTGCCAGCTGGTGTCGGCCTCATCCTTGTAGTGATCGATGCGGAAATCGATGTCCTCGGCCAGAAGTCCGATGATTTCCGGATCTGCAGCCTCGAACAGGCGAAGGACCTGATCAATCACAGGGCCCTGAGAATGATCATTTGATGTAGGGGTGCCCGTGTGGATGTTCATGGTAAGCTCCACTTTCTTGCTGATGTAACGAGTGGGGTCTTTCTGGCAGACCGTAGGCCTATAGGTAATTGCTGGATCGGCTATCCATGGTATAGCTGATGCCTATGAATGATCTTGCGCCACTCAGGTACTTTCGCTCCGCTTATGAAACCGGAACCTTCAGCGCGGCGGCGCGGCTGAACGAGGTGCGCCAGCCGTCGGTCTCTGCCGCCATTGCCCGGTTGGAGGCGCATTACGGGGGGCCGTTGTTTCACAGGGGTGCTGCGGGGCTGGTGCCGACGGATCTGGGGCGTGAGCTGTACCAGATGGCAGGGGTGGTGTTGAACAGCCTCAACCAGATGGAGGATCGGCTGGCCCGTCGGGTGCGGCCCGTGCTGCGTCTCTATTGCTTTGCGGATGTGCTGACTTCGCCCTTTGAACAGGGGCTACGGGCAATCACCCGGGATGCGGAGGGCGCGGTGCTGCAGTTCACTGACGATGCGGCACTTGCCGATGTGGTGCTTTGCGCCGAAGACTGCGCGCCGCAGGGCATGCCGTTCCTATTTTTGTGGGAAGAAGGCTATGGCGTAGCCCTGCCTGTCGGGCACGCGCTGAGCCGGGAGGCCGAACTGAGCCTCGCGGATCTGGCTGAGGTGTCCATGATTGCGCGTCCCTATTGCCCCTCGGCAGATCTGTTCGGCGGGGTTCTGCAGGATCCTGACCCGGAAAAGGCTCTGCCTGTTGCGGCCAAGGCCATGCACGATGCCCAACTGCTGGATCTGGTCGCTGCCGGGCTGGGTGTGGCGCTGGTGCCGATGTCCCATGGCCGTGCTTCACGGCGGATCGTGGTGCGCCCGCTGCGCGACGCCAAGGATGTGCGCCGCCGGATGGGGATTGCCCACAGGCGGACCAGCTTTGCCGCAGGGGCGGCAGATCGGCTGGCTTCGGCGCTGACAGGGCAGGGCGCCTGAGGCGCAGGTCAGATTACAGAAGGTTCAAAAAGGCTGTGATCTCGTCCCGACTGATCGACCAGTCGCAGACGAAACGTGCGGTGACCATTTCATCCCCGGGACCATCCAGCGGGCCATCCCACAGGTGATAGACCGCGCCTGCATCCAGCAACCGCTGGTGAGTGGCGCGGGGCAGGGCGGCAAAGACCATATTGGCCTGCGGCATCTCCAGCGTGGCGCCTGCGGCCTGCAACCCGTCTGCCAGGAAGGCGCAGGAATCATTGGCAGCCTGCGCGCTGGATAGCCAGAGATCATCGCGCAGATAGGCCAGCATCTGCGCCGACAGATAGCGGTGTTTGGAGAACAGATGCGCCCCGCGTTTGCGGCGCAGTTCGAATTCCCAGGCGTGTTTGGGATCAAAGAAAATCACCGCTTCGACGCCCATCAGCCCGTTCTTGGTGCCGCCGAAGGAGACCACATCGATCCCCGCTTTCCAGGTCATGTCCGCAGGCGAGCATTTCAGCGACACCAGCGCGTTGGTGAAACGCGCGCCATCCAGATGCACCGGCAGGTCATAGTCCTTGGCCACGGCGCAGAGGGCGGAGAGTGCATCGGTGGTATAGACAGATCCGCGTTCGGTGACTTGTGTGATGGAGACCGGGCCGCGTTGCGGTCCGTGCACGCCGCGCACTTCCTCACCCGCGATGCTCTGGCGCAGGGCCTCGGCACTCATCTTGTCGCCGCCCGGCACCAGCGTCAGCTTGGCGCCACCGGTATAGAATTCCGGGGCGTTGCATTCATCCTCGTGGATATGGGCCACGGGGCTGCAAAAGATCGTCTGAAAGGGCTGCGATAGCGTTGCCAGCGCAAGGGAGTTGGCGGCGGTGCCGGTGGCGACAAGATAGATCGCTGCCTCGGGAGCTTCGAAGATATCGCGCAGGCGGTGGCGCACCGCCTCCATTTGAGCATCGGCGCCATAGCCCATGGCATAGCCCATGTTTGCCTCTGTCAACGCCTCCAGAACCTCGGGATGCACAGGGCCGGAATTGTCAGAGGCGAAAAACATCAGATGGGCTCCTCGATGATATGGTCTTCCCAGTCTTCTTCGGGGGTGTCGAATTCGGAAACGGTCATGCCCTGTACGGATACGCCTGCCTCATGCACGCTGTGCGGGCTGCCGGTTTCCAGCGGGTGCCATGCGGGCAGCGGTTTGCCCTCCCACAACAGGCGATAGGCGCAGGTTTGCGGCATCCAATAGGCGTGGGTGTCCAGATTGTCCGGCTTCAGCACGATACATTCGGGAATGAACTGGTGGCGGTTCTCGTAATGGGCGCAGCGGCAGGTCTGATCGTCCAGCAGGCGGCAGGCCACGCGGGTGAGGGCGACTTCACCGGTGTCTTCGTCTTCCAGCTTGTTGAGACAGCATTTGCCGCAACCATCGCAGAGCGCCTCCCACTCCTTCTGAGACAGCTTATCGAGCGGCTTTTTCTCCCAAAAGCGCGGGGTCAGGCCGGAGCGTTCAATACCAGATCGTTTCATGCGTTTGCCAGTATGTCGCGGGCCTTGGCGCAATCGGCGTCCATCTGCGCGATCAGCCCCTCCAGCCCGTCAAAGGTCATTTCGGGGCGCAGGTACTCCACCAGACCGACCGACAAGGTCGCTCCATAAAGATCACCGGTGAAGTCGAACAGGAAGGTTTCGATGTTGGGATGATCGCCATCGAACATTGGGCGCACCCCGACCGAAGCGGCGCCGTGGTAGCTGCCCTTGTGCGGGCCATCCAGCACATCGACCAGCACCGCATAGACGCCGAATGCGGGTGGGTGCAGCCCATCAATGGACATGTTTGCAGTGGGGAAGCCCAGATCGCGGCCGCGTTGTTCGCCGCCGATCACGGTGCCTTCGATGCGGTGCCAGTGCCCCAGCATCGCCGCGGCGTCGCGAGGGCGGCCATCGCTCAGCGCCTGGCGGATCGCGGTCGAGGAGACGGTATGTTCGGAATACTCCATCAGCGGCGCGATGGTGACGCCAAAGCCCAGATCCTGCCCAAAGCGGATCAGATCCTCGGCGGTGCCGGCGCGCCCCTTGCCGAAACAGAAATCGGCGCCCACCACCACGTGTTTCAGACCCAGACCTTCGGCCAGTACCTTGCTGGCAAAATCTTCCGGGGTCAGCCCGGACAGGGCGGCGTTGAAATTCAGCTGATAGAGCTTGTCCACGCCGAGTTTTTCCAGCCGCGATGCGCGCGCGGCGGCGGACATCAGGCGAAAGGGCGGCGCGGCGGGGGCAAAGAATTCGCGCGGATGCGGTTCAAATGTGACCACGCCCAGAGGAGCCTCCGGCGCCGCCTTGCGGGCCAGATCGATGACCGAGCGGTGACCGCGGTGAACGCCGTCGAAATTCCCGATCGCGGCAGAGGCGCCGCGATCCCGCTCTTCTACAAACTGATAGTCACGGATGATGCGCATGGCGCCTGCCTAGCGCCCTGTGGCGGGGCTTGCAAGCGCGCGATGTGCTGCCGTTGCGGACTGGGCCGTGCCTGGTCAGTCGAACTTGCGCGAGGGCGCCATCACCATGGCTTCGCCGACCAGAACCTTCTTGCCATCGACCATGCAGCGGCAATCGAGTTTGACCTGGCGTTTGTCGATCTGGATGTCGGTCACTTCGACCTCGGCCAGCACCATGTCGCCGGGGCGCACAGGGGCGAGGAATTTGAGTGATTGGCTCATGTAGATGGTGCCATGGCCGGGCAGCTGCTCCCCGATGACGGCGGAAATCAGACCGGCGGTCAGCATCCCATGGGCAATACGGCCTTCAAAGATGGTGTCGCGGGCATAATCGTCATCCATATGCACCGGGTTATGGTCGGTCGAGACATCGGCGAATTTCTGGATATCCTCATCCGTCACCACCTTCCGCAGGTAGCGGACCATGCCCATTTCAATGTCTTCGATGCAGATGGTTCCGCGTGGCAGGTTATCCAACATGCGCCCCTCCGGGTTGACTGGCTCGCGTAGATGCCTTTGAAATTTTTGGACGCATGGGCGCCCTGTTCTGCAACTTTATTACTTTGCAGTTGCAGAAAATCAAGGCTTTTCTGATCTAGCGCAGGCGACCGATGGTAAAGGTCGGCGCGCTGTTTTCCTTGGCCAGGTATGCAGTTAGCGCCTCTGGCTCTGGCTGGTGCGACGTTTTGGTTTCCGATGCCGCAAGCCCGCCCGAGATGAAGAGGGAATCAATTCCTTCCCCCATGGCGCCCGAAACATCGGTGTGCGGGCCGTCCCCGATGGCCAGAATGTCGCCATCGGCAATGTCCTTTCCCAGCTCCGCCAGGCGACGGCGGGCCAGGTCGTAGATCGGCGGATGCGGCTTGCCGAAATACAGGCTCTCACCGCCCATTTCCGTGTAAAGCCGCGCCAGCGCCCCGGCGCACCATTCCCGGGTTTCGCCTCGGTCCACCACGATATCCGGATTGGCACAGAGAAGTTTCATGCCTTTCTGCTTGGCATAAAGGAAATCAGCCCGGTTGACGTCGGGGTCGGCCATCGGATCAAAGGGGCCACAGCAGACGATGCCGGTTGCTTCCTGCAGCGGGACGCGGGTGATTTCGACAGGTGCGTCGATCACATGCAGAGGTTCAAAGAACCCCGCATCGCGTTGCCATTCCCCCATGAAATAGACCTTCTCCCCAACGGCCCCGGTGAACATCGCGGCCCGCGCGGAGTCGCCGGATGTCGCGATGGTGTCATAGGCGTCCTGTGGCACGCCGAATTGCGCCAGCTGCTCAGCCACACCGGCCCGCGGTTTCGGAGAGTTGGTGAGCAGTACCACAATGCCGCCGCGCTGGCGGTAGGCCTGAAGGGCGGCAACGGCTTCGGGGTAGGCGGTGATGCCGTTGTGCACACAGCCCCAAAGGTCCACGAACAGCGCCCGGTACGGATCGGAAACCTCGGCAAGCGTTTCGATGATGCGGGTCATGATCGGGTCCTTTCCTCTGTGAACCTGCGGGCGCGGCAATACGGCGCCAGATATGCCCGAGTTCCCATCCCCACGCCAGCTTGAATTCCCCGTGCCCGGTGCGGCGGGATTCGGCGCAAGACAGGATCTGGTGGCGAGTCTTCGCCTAGGCGGAGCAAGATATGGGCGGGTAGGGGTTTATTAAACATTCTAAAAACACAATGTGTGTGCGTGCGAACACGACAAGTGATCTGAAAAGGCATAGCAATGACATACAAAACCTTCACTCAACGACTTGCACCGGCAATGGCCGTGGCCGTCCTTGTGGCATCGACCCATCCGGTGCTCGCATCGCATGCAAACCCCTGGGCGGAAGAGGATGACGAGGTCCTGTCCCAGTATCACGATGAAAATCAGGCGGTTTCCGAAGACACCCCCGGCGAGGATGAGATGAACGGCGTCATGACCCGGAGCGCGCATGGCAAGCTGGGCACCGCGGGCAGTGACACTGGCCAGGGTACGGTGGCGGTCAAAGCGCCGATGCGGGCGGTGCCGGAAATGGCGGCGGTGGCCATGGCGGCGGCAACGGCGGTGGTGGTCAAGGTGGCGCCGGAAATGGCGGCGGGGGAGCCGGAAATGGTGGCGGAGGAAATGGCGGTGGCGCTGGCAATGGTGGCGGACACGGTGGTGGCCATGGCGGTGGTCGCGGCTGAACCTATTGGACCAGTGGCGCCTGGCGCCGCTGGTCAATCTACCGCGCCGTGGTTACGGGTATTGTTCCTCCCGAAAACTGTCGAGGGTTCGACCGGTTCTTTTCCGCATTGCGCGGCGTAGCGCGGTTGCATCAGCATAACCCACACGAGCTGCGATCTCATCGGCGGTCAGGCCACGGGTTCGGAGCAAACGGATTGCTTCCGTGACCCTTAGGGTCTGAACAAAGGCTGTCGGGGTCATCGCGGTAACGCGTTGCAGGTGCCGGGAAAAGGTGCGCGGAGACATGCCGCAGGCCGCCGCCAGTTCGGCAATGCTCACCTGTCGCCTGATGTTGCGACGTAAGAAGAGTTCGGCCTGCTGCAGATCGGGCGCTGCGGACAGCAAAGTGGCAACCGAAAGATAAGGCAACTGGCTGGGGCGGCTATCAGCCATCATGAAACGACGACAGTCTTCGGCAACGGCGAAACCGGCATAGCGTTCGATCAGGTGCAACAACAGGTCGATGTGGGAGAATGCAGCCCCGGCGGTGACCAGTAGGCCATCCTCCACTACAATGTCACGGCTGTTCAATCGGACCCTTGGGTACATGGTCTTCAGCAAAGGGGCCAGCCACCATGTTGTCGTGGCCACCCGACCGTCCAGCAACCCTGCCTGCCCCAAAGCAAAACAGCCCGAACAGGACCCGGCAATGATCGTTCCGGGCGCGGCCAGTTTGACCAGCGCGTCAGTTAGCGTGACGAACTGGACGGTTTGTGTCGTCTCACGCACCTCGCGTTCGGTCGCAAGACCCATCCCCGGCAGAATCACAAGCTGCGCCGAAGCATCCGGTGCAAGTGCCTGACTCGGAGTGAGTTGCCTGACCGTGAAATAGGGGGGCTTTCCGTTCATACGGGCAACCCGGTTGGCCGCCTCCAGCATGTCGCCCGAGATCGCGAGACTGGAGCGCTGGCAGGGATCGGGGCAAAGGATGATGGTGTCGATAGTGGGCATTTGTCCAATTTGGCCTGAAAGATGTCAAATACGACACTATGATGTCGACGTGCCCCTGTCCATCTTGTGGCAAAGCCAAAAGGAGAGACGTGATGAAAATGGAAGGTGGGTGTTTCTGCGGTACGCTACGCTACCAGGTAGAAGGCAGACCGTTGATGAAGGGGCAATGTCACTGCCGGTCTTGTCAGCACCGTTCGGGCGGCGCGCCGAATTTGTTCATGGTGATGCCGAAACAGGGGTTCAGTTACATCCAAGGGACCCCGAGACAGTTCCGGCGTGATGCAGCCGATGCGATGGTGACGCGCGATTTCTGCGAAAGCTGCGGCACGCATGTGGCCAACCACCGCGACGGTCTGGAGGCGGTGATTGTGAAAATCGGAACGCTTGACGATCCGGCCCGGTTCGGCGGCCCGAAAGTAGCGCTGTACCTGGCCGAGAAACAGGCATTCCACCACGTTCCCGACGGTGTGCATTGTTTCGATGGATTGCCGAGTTAAGAAAAAAGGCGCCCCAAGGGGCGCCTTTTCATAAGAAAATGTGCTCGAACTCAGACCTTGAGGTTCGGGATGATCTGCTTCTTGCGGCTCATCACGCCGGGCAGAACGACGGTGTCGCCTGTCGCATCTGCGTCAAAGCTTTTCTTGGCGACGGTTTTGACCAGATCGTTCGGCACCAGCAGGGTGGCTTCTTCGTTCAGGATGTCGACAACGAACAGCAGTACCTGATCCACGCCGTCTTCGCTGGCGACGGTGGTCATGCTGTCCATCAGGCTGGCCTTGCGGTCCAGAACGACGCCCGGCGCGGTGGTTTCCAGAACCGAGACGCGGAACTTGGTGCCGTCGACTTCGTATTCCTTGGAGTCCATGCGGATCAGCTCGGCATCGGAGAAGGAGGACACATCGGATTTCGCGGCGAACATCTCGGCTGCGTAGTCGGCAATGTTGATGCCCAGATCAGCGGCCAGTTTTTCGGCGACGGCGCGGTCGTGATCGGTGGTGGTGGGCGAGCGGAACTCCAGCGTGTCGGACAGGATGCAGGTCAGCGCGGCGCCTTTGATGGCTTCGGGCATCTTCGCCATGTCATCGCCGATCAGGTCGTGCATGATGGTCGCGGTGCAGGCCAACGGACGGATGGTGATGCCGATCGGACCTTTGGTTTCCAGACCGCCAACCAGCTTGTGGTGGTCGATGATGGCCTGAACGTCGGCGCCGTTGATGTTGGCGGGCAGTTCGGCCGGGTTGTTGGTGTCCACGATGACAACGGCCTGATCATCAGCCACGTCCGCGATGATCTCGGGCTTCTCGAGGCCCCAGCGCTGCAGCATGAAGGCGGCTTCGGTGTTGGGTTCACCCAGCAGTTTGGGCGCGGCGTCGATGCCTTTGATCTCGTTCAGGTACCAGGCCCAGACGATGGGGGAGCCGGTGGAATCAGTGTCGGGAGACTTGTGGCCGAAAACAAGCGTGGTCATGATGCAGTCCTATTACATAGCGGGCGATTTTGCGCGCCTTATAACAGGGCAGGGAGGTTTGTCACCCCGCCAGCGTTGCAGCTGTTGCGGGGCGGCCATGCAGGAGGCGCCGGGGACACGGTTTTGGGCGAAAGGTCGCACAGGAAACCGTATCACCTGAACGCACGGTACGACAGTCAGGTGTCAGAACGCGGCGCGTTGCAGATGATACCCCTGTTTGGCCAGCAGGTTCAGCACGCCATCCAGTCCCGGAAGATGCAGCGCCCCGACGGCAACGACGATGCGGTCGCCATCGGCAGCCTCGATCACCGGGACCCAGTTGTGGTTGCGCTCGCGGATCAGGAGTTGCATCGCCTCATCCCAGAGAGCCTCGGCCTCAGCGGCGGGCAGCTTGGTGTCGGCTTTAAAACGCTGCTTGGCCAGGGCGAGGTAATACCGGGCTTCTTCGTCGAAATAGCTTTCCGCCATGGTATGGTAATCATCGGGACTGCCGTTTCCGTACATCGATAATGTGGCGCGCATCTGCCGGACCTGTTCGTCCAGCGGGTGCAGGTTCAGCGTTTCGATCACCGTCAGCGGATCTTCGAGTGATGCCGTCGCAACACCGTTTTCATGCGCCAGCATCTCCAGGCGCCGGTCCATGCCGTCTTTGATTTGCTCCTTCTGTTTGAGGCACGGCGGCAGGGAAAGCGACAGTGACAGAAACCAGGGGCGCATCTTGGCGGCCATCCACGGCGGAATGCCACGCGCCGCGCTGCGTTCAGAGAGCAGCGCCCAGTCCTCTTCTCCCATGCGGTCGATCAGGGAGGGGCCTTCGGTGATCAGATACAGGGATGGGGTTTTCCCCATCTGTTTCTGCATGGCGGCCTGGTCTGCGCTCGTCGCTTCAAGCAGTAGCGTGTCGGCGCCGGTGATCAGTGGTCTCAGATCTTTGGTGATCTTCTCCATACGGGGATCATTGAGATGCATTGTGCCAATCACATGCACCCGGCGGGTGCCTTTGGTCGCAATCCAGTGGTTTCCTTCCTTGAAGGGCACATCGGCGAGGTCGGCCTGGATCTGTTCGCGCTCGGCCGGGCTCAGCGTCAGGCGAAGGTCGTTGCCGCCGCAGGCCGCAAACACCCCACCGGGCAGAAGGCAGAGGAAAAGAAGGAGGAAGGCGCGCATGGTATGTCCTTTTGTCTGTGGCCCTCATGCTATGGGCGGGCGGCACGCACGACAAGCAGGACGCGATCTTGCTTCTGTGGTTTTTCTTGCTGTCATCGCTGGTTATGCTGCGGGCATGGAAAAAGAAGAACAGCTGTATCCCCCCATCAAGGCGCTGCTGGAACGGCAGGGCTATGAAGTGAAGGGAGAGGTCGGTGCCGCCGATGTGGTGGCGCGGCGTGGGGGTGAGGATCCGGTGATCGTCGAGCTGAAGCTGCGGTTTTCCCTGTCGCTGTTCCATCAGGCCGTGTCCCGGCAGGCCGTGACGGATCTGGTCTATATCGCGGTGCCAAAACCAAAGGGTAAACAGGCGCGGCGGATGCTGAAGGACAACCTGTCCTTATGTCGGCGTCTTGGCCTTGGATTGATCACTGTTTTGGCTGATGGCCGGGCCGAAGTGCAATGCGATCCCGGCCCCTATGCATCGCGCAAATCCAAGGTCCGCAAACAGCGCCTGCTGCGGGAGTTCGACCGGCTGCGCGGGGATCCGAATTCCGGTGGCGCCACCCGCCACGGAATCGTCACCGCCTATCGGCAGGATGCCCTGGTCTGTGCCGCGCATCTGGCGCAGCACGGTGCCTGCAAGGGGGCTGAGGTAGCGCGTACAACCGGCGTTGGGCGGGCCACAACGCTGATGCGGGACAATCATTATGGCTGGTTCACCAAGGTCGAGAAGGGCATCTACGAGCTTAGTGAACAGGGGCGCAGCGGGTTAGCAGACTGGGATCACAGCCTTTCTTGAACAGGTCCGCAGGGCTCCTTCAGATTGCTGCGTTGCGGCAGTCTGATTTTCCACGCCGGATGGGTCAATTTTCTTGCATCAAACCTGTTGACTCGGCGCAGGCCGCTGCCTAGCTATTGCTCCGTTAGCACTCACCTGGTGTGAGTGATAACGCCTCTGCGGGGAGCAGGGGCAGACCAGATACAACAACCTTTGAGCCTATTAAGGAGCTGCAAAGATGGCATTGAAACCGCTTCATGACCGTGTGCTGGTGCGCCGCACCGAAAGCGAAGAGAAAACCGCTGGCGGGCTGATCATCCCCGATAGCGCCAAGGAAAAGCCCTCCGAAGGCGTTGTTGTCGCCACCGGCGAAGGCGCCCGCAAAGACAGCGGCGAGCTGATCGCAATGGCCGTCAAAGCCGGCGACAACATCCTGTTCGGCAAGTGGTCCGGCACAGAAGTTACCGTCGATGGCGAAGAGCTGCTGATGATGAAAGAAAGCGACATCATGGGCATCATCGAGTAAGCCCACCGGCTTCTCTGATCCCCTTTTATCGCTGACAACAAAAGATTTTCTCGAGGAGAAACAGATATGGCTGCTAAGGACGTCAAATTCGACACCGATGCCCGCAACAAGATGCTGAACGGCGTGAACGTTCTCGCTGATGCTGTCAAAGTGACCCTGGGCCCCAAAGGCCGCAACGTGGTTCTGGACAAATCCTTTGGCGCACCGCGCATCACCAAAGACGGTGTTTCGGTTGCCAAGGAAATCGAACTGGAAGACAAGTTCGAAAACATGGGCGCCCAGATGGTGAAGGAAGTTGCTTCCCGCACCAACGACGAAGCCGGTGACGGCACCACCACCGCAACCGTCCTGGCCCAGGCGATCGTGCGCGAAGGCCTGAAGCAGGTTGCTGCTGGTCTGAACCCGATGGACCTGAAGCGCGGCATCGACATGGCAACCGCCAAAGTCGTTGAAGGCATCAAAGAAATGGCTCGCCCGGTGAACGACTCCGCTGAAGTCGCTCAGGTTGGCACCATCTCCGCGAACGGCGAAGCCGAAATCGGCCAGCAGATCGCAGACGCGATGCAGAAAGTCGGCAACGAAGGCGTCATCACCGTCGAAGAAAACAAAGGCATGGAAACCGAGACAGACGTGGTCGAAGGCATGCAGTTCGACCGTGGCTACCTGTCGCCCTACTTTGTCACCAACCCGGACAAGATGATCGCAGATCTCGACGACTGCATGATCCTGCTGCACGAGAAGAAACTCTCCTCCCTGCAGCCGATGGTTCCGCTGCTGGAGCAGGTCATCCAATCGCAGAAACCGCTGCTGATCATCGCGGAAGACGTTGAAGGCGAAGCGCTGGCAACTCTGGTTGTCAACAAACTGCGCGGCGGCCTGAAAATTGCAGCTGTCAAGGCACCGGGCTTCGGCGACCGCCGCAAGGCTATGCTGCAGGACATCGCGATCCTGACCGGTGGTCAGGTCATCTCCGAAGATCTGGGCATGAAGCTCGAGTCCGTGACCATGGACATGCTGGGCACCGCCAAGAAAGTCGAGATCACCAAAGACGAGACCACCATCGTCGACGGTGCAGGCGAGAAGGCCGAGATCGAAGCACGCGTTGCTCAGATCCGCACCCAGATCGAAGAAACCACCTCGGACTACGACCGTGAGAAGCTGCAAGAGCGCGTTGCCAAACTGGCAGGCGGTGTTGCTGTGATCCGCGTCGGCGGCATGACCGAAGTCGAAGTGAAAGAGCGCAAAGACCGTGTGGATGATGCTCTGAACGCGACCCGCGCAGCCGTGCAGGAAGGCGTGATCGTCGGTGGCGGTGTTGCTCTGGTTCAGGCCGGCAAGGCACTGGAAGGTCTGGAAGGTGCAAACTCCGACCAGAACGCCGGTATCGTGATCGTGCGCAAGGCTATCGAAGCGCCGCTGCGCCAGATCGCCGAGAACGCAGGTGTCGACGGTGCGGTTGTGGCCGGTAAGGTCCGCGAAAGCTCCGACAAGAACTTCGGCTTCAACGCTCAGACCGAAGAATATGGCGACATGTTCTCCTTCGGCGTGATCGACCCGGCCAAAGTGACCCGTACCGCGCTGGAAGACGCAGCCTCGATCGCAGGCCTGCTGATCACCACCGAAGCCATGGTTGCTGACAAGCCGTCGAAAGATGGCGCAGCTGGCGGCGGCATGCCCGACATGGGCGGCATGGGCGGCATGGGCGGCATGATGTAAGTCACGCCATCCAACCGGATGATTTTGGGGGTCGCCTTCGGGCGGCCCCTTTTTCTTTTCTTGGGAGAGAGCGTGCCTCCTTGCCTGTTTTTCGCTCCAGACCTGCGCCATTACCGAAATATTTTGATTTTCTTCGAAGTTGTCCCGTACGCTGAACCCGTTCAAAAAAATTGTGCACTGGGGGACGTGATGAAGGGATTGGCACTGCTGGCGGTTGTTGCTGCCACTTTTGGAGCTGTCGAGGCAGCAAAGGCGGACAGTCTGAAATGGACGATCCGCAGCGATTATCCGCATATCGTAAGTCTGGAATTCTACAGTCAGGACTATCGCCGTGCCTGGCCCGGAGACGGTCAGGTCTATATCGTCGACGACTACGATGTGCGCGAATATAGCCTCAGCTGTGAGACCGGCGAGACGATCTGCTATGGCGCCTGGGTGCGCGGCGACAGCAACAAGTATTGGGGCGTCGGTCTCAACAATTCACAAAGATGCAATGACTGTTGCTACACCTGCGGATACGGTGATACCGACCTGCGTATTCTGAACTGATAGGCGGGTCATTCCGGCCTGAAACGGAGGCCGGTGATGAAACTCGTTGTTCTGGTTCTGCTCGTCCTGATTGCCTTTGCGGCGAATTCGGTTCTGGGCCGCATGGCCATCGGCTGGGGCTATATGGATGCGATGGGATTTGGCCTGCTGCGCCTTGCTTCTGGCGCCGTAGCCCTGGTGCTTCTGGTCGCGCTGCAAGCGGCCCGGTCACGAAGCAACAGGGCGGGGGAGACGCCGGTTGCAGCATGGAAAGACGCCCTGCTGGGCGGGGCGGCTCTGACCCTCTATATGATTGGATTTTGTCTCGCTTATCAGGGGCTTGATGCTGGTCTTGGCGCGCTGGTCCTGTTTGGCGTGGTGCAGATTTCCATGTTCGGCTGGGGCGCGCTGCGTGGCAGTCGGACAACGGCTGGTCAGGTATTGGGGGCCTTGGTGGCGTTTGCGGGTCTCGCCTATGTGGTCTGGCCCAGCGGCCCGGTGCAGGTGCCGCCGGGGGCTGCTGCGCTGATGACGCTCAGCGGTCTGGGCTGGGCGGCCTATACCCTGCTTGGGCGTGGCGCGGGCGATCCTTTGCGGGCCAGCGCGATGAATTTTGTGGTCGCAACCCTGATGATGCTGCCTTTCATGCTGTTTGCGGCGGCATCGCTTCATGCCTCGCCCGAAGGTATCCTGCTGGCGGTGATATCCGGGGCTGTCACCTCGGGGATGGGCTATGCGCTTTGGTACCGCGTCTTGCCCGAATTGCAGCCTGCGGTCGCGGCAACCATCCAGCTGAGCGTGCCGATCATTGCCATTCTGGGGGGCTTTGTGTTTCTGGCCGAACCGGTGGGGCTGCGGCTGGCGCTGGGAACCTGTGCTGTCCTTGGCGGGATCGCCCTGGTGATCTGGAGCGCACCGCGCGCGCGATAGGGGCTTTTCGCTGGCGCGGTGCATGTCTATCTGATCTGCATGAAACGTCTTCTGTCCCCTGTTCTTGCAGCGCTGTCCCTGTTGCTGCCTCTGCCCGCTCTGGCGGATTGCGCCATCCTGCTGCACGGGCTGGCTCGCACGGAATCGTCCTTCTCGGTGATGGAACAGGTTCTGGAGGGGCGCGGCATCACCGTGCAGAGCCCGGGCTATCCTTCGACCGAGGAACCTGTGGCCGTGCTGGCCGAACAGACGCTGCCTGATGCCTTTGCGGCCTGCGGCGAACAGCCGGTGCATCTGATTACCCATTCGATGGGCGGCATTCTGGTGCGGCAATGGCTGCAGGACAACCGACCGGAAAATCTGGGCCGCGTTGTCATGCTAGCGCCTCCGAACCATGGTAGCGAACTGGTGGACGAACTGGGCGACTGGGAGGTGTTTGGCCTGCTGCACGGACCGGCGGGTTTGCAGCTGGGCACCGGGCCGGAGAGCCTGCCGAACCGGCTGCCGCCTGCGGATTTCCCCTTGGGGATTATAGCGGGGAACCGCTCGCTCAACCCGGTGTGGTCCAGTCTCATTCCCGGTCAGGACGATGGCAAGGTTTCGGTTCAAAGCACCCGGCTCGAAGGGATGGCCGATCACATCGTACTGCCGGTCACCCATACATTTATGATGAACAATCCTCTGGTCATCGCCCAGGCGCTACATTTTCTGGAGCATGGCCGGTTCGATCCCGAGATCACCTGGCTTGATGCGGTGCTTGGCCTGCCCGACGGCCTGTGCGATGAGGGCGCGTGTACCGACAAGGCGGCAAAGGAGCCGGGAGCTGATGACACTTGAACTGACGCTGCAGGGCGCCGATGTGCTGCTGCCTGAGGGGCTGGTGCCGGGCGCGGAACTCTCACTCGCGGAGGGGGCAATCGTCGCGGATCGCGCCGGTCGCGCGGTGGATCTGTCTGGTTATCTGGTACTGCCGGGCATCATCGACCTGCACGGCGACGGGTTCGAACGCCATCTTGCCCCCCGGCGCGGCGCGATGAAGCAGATGGACGAGGGCGTCATCGCTGCCGAGGCAGAATTGGCAGCCAACGGTATCACCACGGCGGTTCTGGCGCAGTTCCACAGCTGGGAAGGCGGGCTGCGCGCGCCGGACTATGCCGACCAGGTCTTTGCTGCGATCACTGCTGTGCGGGACCGGGTAGTGACGGATATCCTACCACAGCTGCGGTTCGAGACTCATTTGCTGGATGACTACGCGGGCCTGCCTCAGCGTATTGCGGCGGCCGGAGTGGGCTATGTTGTTTTCAATGATCACCTGCCGCATGGTCGGCTGGCAGCGGGAAAGAAGCCGCCCCGGCTTGTGGGGCAGGCGCTGAAGGCGGGGCGCAACCCGGAGGTCCACTGGCAGATGCTGCAGGATATGCACGCCAGATCGGATGAGGTGCCTGCTGCTCTGGATGCAATCTGCGCCGAACTTGGCGCTATGGGCGTGCGTCTTGGAAGCCATGATGACCAAAACGCGGCCATGCGGGCCGAATGGCGGGATCGCGGTGTGCGGATCAGCGAATTTCCGGAAACATTAGAAGCGGCAGAGGCGGCACGGGCCGGGGGCGATCATATCATTCTGGGCTCCCCAAACGTGGTGCGGGGTGGCTCGCATAAGGGCAATGTGTCTGCGGTGGAGCTGATTGCGATGGGGCTGTGTGATGCGATTGCCTCGGACTATCACTATCCCAGCCCGCGCCGCGCTGCGCTGATGCTGGCCCGTAGCGGGCTGCTGGATCTGGCAGTGGCCTGGGATCTGGTGTCAAAGGGCCCTGCCGAAGTTCTGGGGCTGGAGGATCGCGGACAGCTGGCGCCGGGTAAGCGCGCCGATGTGGTGATCCTTGAGAAGGACAGCCAGCGGGTCGCGGCCACCCTGTCGGGCGGGCGCATCAGCTATATGAGCGGCGAGATCGCAGCGCGCTTTCTAGGCTAACCTTCAAACGGGTAGGGGGGGAGCGCAGCCTCTCACGCCCGGCTGGCGGGCCCTCGGTGCTGCGCCCGAAACCCGCCATTGGCGAATTTCGGATGCGTGCGGCTGGCGAAGTGTTATTTCTGCGCGCTTATGACCCGGTTGATATGGCCCATCTTGCGCCCGGGTTTGGCGTCGGCCTTGCCATAGAGATGCAGGGCGCAATCGGGTTCCCGCGCCAGATCGGGGATACGGGTAACGTCATCGCCAATCAGGTTCTCCATCACCACATCGCTGTGCCGCTGACCGTCGCCCAGCGGCCAGCCGACCACTGCGCGGATGTGCTGTTCGAACTGATCCACCGCGCAGCCGTTCTGGGTCCAGTGACCGGAGTTGTGGACGCGCGGCGCGATCTCGTTGATCACCAGCCCTTTGGGGGTGACGAAGAGCTCGACCCCCATGACGCCGACATAATCGAGCGCGTTCAGGATTTTCGCCGCCATCAGCACCGCATCCATGCGCTGGCTCTGGCTGAGGCGGGCAGGCACGGTAGTGGTGTGCAGGATGCCGTCGCGGTGCACGTTCTCGCCGGGATCGAAGCAGGCGACCTCTCCGCTAGGGCTGCGCGCGGCAATCACCGAGGCTTCATGTGTGAAATTGACAAATCCTTCGAGAATGGCTGGCGCACCGGCCAGCGAGGCCAGCGCGGGGGCGGCGTCCTCTGCGGCCATGATCCGCGCCTGCCCCTTGCCATCATAGCCAAAGCGCCGCGTCTTCAGGATCGCGGGCGCGCCGATCTCTGCCAGCGCCGCATCCAGTGCGGCCTGATCTGGGATGTCGGCAAAGGGGGCGGTTTGCAGGCCTAGATCCTGCAGGAAGGCCTTTTCCGTCAGCCGATCCTGCGACACACGCAGGGCTTCGCGCCCGGGGCGGATCGGGCGGTGCTGCTCCAGCACATCCAGCGCCGCAGTGGGGATGTTTTCGAACTCATAAGTGATCACATCCACCGAGGCGGCAAAGGCGGCCAGCGCGGCCTCATCCTCATAAGGTGCGGTGGTGACCCTGTGGGCTACATCGCCTGCCGGCGGGTTGGCGCCGGGTTCAAAAATATGCGTCTTGAAGCCAAGGCGGGAGGCCGCAACTGACAGCATGCGCCCCAGCTGACCGCCGCCGAGAATTCCGATTGTTGCGCCGGGCTGCAAAGGATCAGTCATCGACGGGTTCCTCCGGGATCGAGGCAGAAAGGGCTGCGCGCCAGTCGTCCAGACGGGTGGCAAGCGCGGGATCCTGCAGGGCGAGGATGCCAGCGGCCATCAACCCGGCATTCGCAGCACCGGCGGCGCCGATGGCCATGGTGGCGACGGGAAACCCCTTGGGCATCTGCACGATCGAATAAAGCGAATCCACACCCGACAGCGCCCGCGTCTGCACTGGGACGCCTACCACCGGAACGCGGGTTTTCGAGGCAACCATGCCGGGAAGATGCGCCGCGCCACCAGCGCCGGCGATGATGACCTGCAAACCGCGTTCTGCCGCGCTCTTGCCATAGGTCCACAGCCGGTCAGGGGTGCGGTGCGCCGACACGATTTTTGCCTCGTAGGGCACGCCCAGTTCATCCAGAATCGTGGCGGCCTCTTTCAGGGTGGGCCAGTCTGACTGGCTGCCCATGATGATGCCCACTTTGATGTCAGCGGTGGTTTCAGGCATGTGATCCGGTCCTGTCATGCCGCAGGCCTGCATGGGGCCTGCTGGGGTGGAAGGAGCGCGCACTATAGTCGAAGACGCGCATGGTGCAATGCGGCAATGCGGGCAAAATAAGGCTGTGTCGGCGCGGAAACGCCCGGGGGCCCAGGCTACCGGTTTGCGTGACCGCAGCGCGCCCATGCGCTTCTGGGCCCAAGGAGTTTGCCTGCGGCAGCATCGCTGCCAACCTGCAAAAAGCGCGGGAGTGATTGTTCGGTTGACCAGCTATTGCTTGGGCGCAGCTCCGTGGCGTCAGGGGGGGAGGAATTCACCGGACGGCGGGGCCGTTACAAAGTGTCAGGCAGCCCGCAGCGGGGTCAGGCGATGATATCCGGTGTCAGCCGATCTTCGATCAGGGCGATCTTGTCTTTGAGGCCCAGTTTCTGCTTTTTCAGCCGCCGGATGGTCAGCTGATCTGCGGTGCCGCGTTCCTGCAGGGCGGTGATCGCCTCGTCCAGATCCCGGTGCTGCCTACGGAACACCTCAAGCTCAACCTTGAGGACTTCGTCGGTCTTCATCGAGATATCGGTAGGGGCGTTCATTGGCGACTCGGAGGCTGGTGAAAGATGCGGGGTTCAAGATACTTCGTTAACGGCTTTTCGGCTAGGCCTATGCGTCCACGCTCTTGAGTAATCAAAAGAACTTACCATATTCTGTAAGAGCGGTCGCCTGTTGGGGCCGCAAGACTATCCGTCGCTTTCGAACAAAGGACGTAACACGTGTCGAAACTTACCTTGGGCTCTTACCCGCATATGCTGGGGTTTGAGCAGCTTGAACGCCTTCTGGAACGCTCGGCCAAATCCGGCAACGAGGGGTATCCCCCTTATAATATCGAACAGACCTCGGATCATTCCTACCGCATTACCCTGGCCGTGGCCGGGTTTGCCGAAGAGGATCTTTCCATCACCGTCGAGGACCGCCAGTTGGTCATCCGTGGCCGTCAGCGCGACGACAGCGATGGCCGCGTCTTCCTGCACCGGGGCATCGCCGCGCGTCAGTTCCAGCGCATGTTCGTGCTGGCCGACGGGGTCGAAGTGGGCGAGGCGCTGATGGAGAATGGTCTGCTGCACGTGGACCTGACCCGTGCCCGCCCGGAAACCGTGGTTCAGACCATCAATATTCGAAAGGGGTAAGAGACATGCATACACCATTTGATTTCAACGAAACCGGCAAGCGGATCGTCTACGTCAAGGCGGTTGATGTTGCGGACCTGCCCGAGGATGTGCAGGCCGGTGCCAAGGGTCACAAGCAGCTTTACGCGGTGCACGACGCCGAAGGCGAACAGCTGGCGCTGGTGGCAGACCGCCGCATGGCCTTTGTTCTGGCCCGCCAGAATGACCTGTCGCCGGTGACGGTGCACTGAACAAATCCTTCAGGGGCGCGAATGCGCCCCCCGGATTGCCCCGCTGTGGCGGGGCAGTTATGCCTTTTGATAGCTTCCAGAAACCTCCCGCGAGAGAGCGGGAGAATAACGGTCCAAAACAGCTGTTGAGGCGCAAGTCATGCCCCTGGCGGGCTTTCCCGGCTGGATCATTGCTCTCTGCGCCGGTAACGTCCCGGTAAAACAGCGGTTTGGGGCATCTGATATCATGACATCGTTTTCTTTTGACTGGGTGGATGCGTTTTCGGATCGCCCCTTTGGCGGCAATGGCTGCGCGGTCGTGCATGAGGGTGCCAGCCTGCCGGTGGAGGTCTGCACCGCCTTCGTGCGGGAGACTTCTCTGGTCGAATGCACCTTTACCGGGCCGTCGCAGGTGGCGGATTTCAAAGTGCGCTATTTCCTGGCAAGCCGCGAAATCCCTTTTGCCGGCCATCCTACCATCGCCACCGTTGCCGCGCTCAAGGATCGCGGGCTGATCAACGGCACCTCGGTGACGCTGGAAACCGGCGCGGGAATTGTTCCGGTGCAGATCGAGGGCGACCTGATCGAGATGACGCAGGTGGCGCCAGAGTTCGGCCCGCAGCCGGATCCGGCCCTGGTTGCGGCAGCAGTGTCCCTGCCGCCCGAAGCCATTATCGGTGAGCCGCAGAAAGTGTCGACCGGCTTGCCCTTTTGCGTCACCGTGCTGAAGGACCGCGCCGCGCTAGAGGCGGCAAGGCTGGATCTTGATGCCCTTGCCCGGCTGACGGCACAGCTTGGCGCTGATGGGATCGACATGATGGAGCCTTTTCTGGTGACGCTGGATGGCGCCACAGAGGCGGGGGATACCTTTTCCCGCCTGCTGATGGCGCCGCCGAGCCCACCGGAGGATCCCTTTACTGGCTCAGCAACCGGCGCGATGGCGGCCTATCTGTGGAAGCACGGGCTGATGCCCAAGGACAGCTTCGTGGCTGAACAGGGGCACGGGCTGGGGCGGCCGGGGCAGGCGCGTGTGACCCGCGTGGGACCGGCAGAGGCGCTGACGGGGGTAAAAGTTGCCGGAGAGGGATTTGTTCTGATGCGGGGAGAGGTCGATCTTCCGCTGCATTTGTAAATGGGAGCATGTGATTGAGTTCTGAGTTCTCTTGCCTCCCATGCTGGAGCGGTTGCCATGACTGAGCCTGCGATTGCTATCCTACCTTACGGCCAGAAACTTGATCGGGGGCTGCCGCAGATGCCGCTGGCGCAGTTGCACTGGCCACTGGGCTGCCCCGACCGGCTGCAGGGCGGCAGCGTTGGCGATCTGACCGCGGCGGATCATTTGATCGTCTTTGCCAAGAAGGCGATGCATTTTCAGCTAAACTGGTATTGCCGCGCGCAGCTGTCGCTGATGGTGATGGAGCCGAAGATCATGTCGGCGTCCCACCACCGTCTGCTGCGGCTCAGCCATCGGCGGTTCTTCCGCGTTTTTACCTATGATCCGGATCTTCTCGCGCGATTGCCCAACGGGCTGTTCCTGCCCTTTGGAACCACCTGGGTGCCGGAATGGCAGGATCTGGATGTTGAAAAGACCTTAGATCTGTCGTTGATCGCCTCGGCCAAACGCGACCATCCCGGGCACAAGCTGCGGCATCAGCTGGTTGAATACCTGCAGAAAAACGTGCCCGATGCGCGCATTTTGGGCCGTGGTTACGCGCCTTTCGAGCATAAATCAGAGGGTCTTGCCCCCTTCCGCTATTCGGTGGTTATCGAAAATGTGCAGGAGCCGAATTGCTTCACCGAGAAATTGATCGATGCGATCCTCTGCGAGACTGTGCCGATCTACTGGGGCTGTCCGAATATCGGGGATTTCTTCGACACTGAGGGCATGATCCTCTGCAATGATCTGGCGGATATGGAGCGGGCGGTCCGCAGTATCAGTGCAGAGGATTACGCCCGGCGTCTGCCCGCCCTGCGCGCCGCCAAACCTGCGGCGGCGCATTATGGAGATCTGTTCCTCCGCGCGGCGGAGGCATTGCGCGACAGCCTCTAAGGCGGCAATGCTCCTCAGCGCGCGTTTGCGGCTCTGGCTTCCTTGCGGGCCCTTCGGGTGGATTTTTTCTTTTCGTACCAGTGGCGCAGTCCCTTGCTCTTCAGCTCGGCTTGCGGTTCGAACAGCAGGATCGCGTTGCGCAGGGTCCAGTCCGTCAGACTGCCCCGGCAGCCTTTCTCGGGCCACAGGGAACGTTCGGACCAGATATAGCGGGGGCGGTTGGGCTGTACGCTAACTGGACGGGCCGCGGCCTCGGTTGCGAGATTGGCCATTAGCACCATGATGTTTTCCTGCTCCAGCACCTTTTCACGCGCCGTGGCGATGGCGTCCTGTGCGGCTTCCCAGCGGCCGTTCTGGATTTCCTGGACCATGCGCCGGGCCTCGGCCACCGGATCGTCCAGATTCAGAGTCTCATAACTGTCCACCGGGAAATAATCGTCCACGTTGGAACAGCCTGCGTAGAAGGGGAAGGACCAGCACAGCCAGGGGTCGGTCAGTTTCTCGGTCCAGACATGCGGCCCTTCGCCATTCTCGATGGCGAGGTTGTACTTGTTGGGCAGCAGGGCGTCTGCCTTGTCGCCAATGGGTTTGAAACCACGCCCGAAGAGTTCGATATGCTCGGGAATCTCGTCGATCAGGGTTTCAACAAACCGCATCCGTTTTCGGTGATATTCGGTGTGCACCTTGGTTGAGGTGACGATGGCAATCTTGTCCTGTTTCGGCGGCGGGGTCAGCGTCTTGAACCAGTCATAGCCACGATGATTGCCGTTGTCCGAGAAATCAAAGCCCGCCCACCAGTACCAGCAGACCGCCCGGTTGCGTTTTTCCGTTTCCAGCGGTTTTTGCGTCGTCGTCAGAACCAATCCGAACTGGTTTAGGAACCGGCAGCTATAGGGGTGGATGACATCTGGTTCGGCAGCGATGAAAATCGTCCGCTCTTTCGGAACCTGCGTCTTGATGGTGTAGGAAGACCGGTTGAAAGCGATGAGCACATCGGTGTCGTCCGGAACCTCGGTGCCAAAGGTAAAGGCTACCGAACCAATGCAGGGCTGCTGCCCCGGCGCCTGCTTCAGAAAAGACTGCGCTGTGGTGTCGGTAAACACATGTGCCTTAACGGGCGTAACCATACTTGGGCTCCAGAACACGAAATCTTGAACCTGTGTAGGGATAAATTTACTTGCAAAAAAGATCCATTTTGGTCGCGACGTTCAGGTAAAACAAAACGGCCCGCCAAAGGGCGGGCCGTTTCAACAGAAATCAGAGTGGGGTCAGTCAGGGATCAACCGGTGATCAGACCCATGCTTTCCAGCTTCAGAAGAACCTGGTGGGCACAGTTGTCGACATCGACGTTTTCCGTCTCGACGCTCAGCTCGGGGTTCGAGGGCACGTCATAGGGGTCTGAAATGCCGGTGAATTCCTTGATCTTGCCTTCGCGCGCCAGCTTGTAGAGCCCCTTGCGGTCACGGCGTTCGCATTCCTCGATCGAGGTCGCGACGTGCACTTCGATGAAGGCACCGAACTGTTCGATGTCCTCGCGCACGGCGCGGCGGGTCGCTGCATAAGGCGCGATCGGCGCACAGATGGCGATGCCGCCGTTCTTGGTGATCTCGGAGGCAACATAGCCGATACGGCGGATGTTGAGGTCACGGTGCTCTTTCGAGAAGCCGAGTTCCGAAGACAGGTTCTTGCGCACGATATCGCCATCCAGCAGCGTCACCGGGCGGCCACCCATTTCCATCAGCTTGACCATCAGCGCGTTGGCGATGGTGGACTTGCCGGAACCGGAGAAGCCGGTGAAGAACACGGTAAAGCCCTGCTGGCTGCGCGGCGGCTTGGTGCGGCGCAGTTCCTTAACCACCTCGGGGAAGGAGAACCATTCCGGGATTTCCAGGCCTTCGGCCAGGCGGCGGCGCAGTTCGGTGCCAGAGATGTTGAGGATGGTCACGTCATCCTTGTCCGCGATCTCGTCAGCGGGCTCGTACTGGGCGCGTTCCTGCACATAAACCATGTGCTTGAAGTCGACCATTTCACAGCCGATCTCCGACTGATGCGCACGATAAAGGTCCTGCGCGTCATAGGGGCCGTAGAAATCTTCACCGGCAGAGTTTTTGCCCGGGCCGGCGTGGTCGCGGCCAACGATGAAGTGGGTGCAGCCGTGGTTGGCGCGAATCAGACCGTGCCAGACGGCTTCACGCGGGCCAGCCATGCGCATGGCCAGGTTCAGCAGCGACATGGTCGTGGTCGAGGCCGGATATTTGTCCAGCACCGCCTCGTAGCAGCGCACACGGGTGAAGTGGTCGACATCGCCCGGTTTGGTCAGGCCAACAACCGGGTGGATCAGCAGGTTGGCCTGCGCTTCCTTGGCGGCGCGGAAGGTCAGTTCCTGGTGCGCACGGTGCAGCGGGTTGCGGGTCTGGAAGGCCACGACCTTGCGCCAGCCCAGCTTGCGGAAGTAGGCGCGCAGTTCGTTCGGGGTGTCGCGGCGACCACGGAAATCATAGTGCACGGGCTGCTGGATGCCGGTGACCGGACCGCCGAGGTAGATCTTGCCCGCGTGGTTGTGCAGGTAGTTCACGGCCGGGTGCGCCTCGTCATCGGCGCCAAAGACCTTTTCGGCCTCGCGAGACTTGTTGGGCTCCCAGCGGTCGGTGACCGTCATGGTGGCCAGGATGACGCCTTCCTGATCGCGCAGGGCGATGTCTTCGCCCACTTCCAGCGAGCTTGCGAAATCTTCGCTCACGTCCAAGGTGATCGGCATCGGCCAAAGCGTGCCGTCCGCCAGGCGCATGTTTTCGACAACGCCATTATAGTCTTCCTCGGTCAGGAAGCCTTTCAGCGGGTTGAAGCCGCCGTTCATCAGCAGCTCCAGGTCACAGATCTGGCGCGGGCTCAGATCGTGGCTTTTCAGCTCACCGGCCTCGACCTTCAGCTTCTGGGCAGAGTCATAAGATACATAGAGCTCGGGGATCGGAGCCAAATTACTCAACATAGTCATGTGAATTCTCTCTTCACTTGCGCGGGAGGGGGCGCCCGTGTCGCGGACGGCTTAAGGCCGCGCAATACCCCAAAGGTTTCTTGAATGTCTAGCGACCTCAGGAAAAAAGGACGATGTGTGCCCATTCCTTCACAAATGGATGCTGTTTCGCCGCGCGTGGGCAATCATGGAATATCGTTCCGCCCTATGCGTGCTGGTGTTGGTGCTGCTCGTGCTGCGCAGTCAGCAGGTCGAACAGATCCTCTGCCCGCAGGGCCGCAATCGCGGTTATTGGTTCGGCGACGCCGCGTAGCTGGAAGGATTGCAGCGCGCTCTCGGGGGCGGCAAAACCAGAAGCGTCCAGCACGGCGGCAGAGACCAGCAGTTCAACGCCCAGGGCTTTGGTCTCGGCCTCAAGCCTGCTGGCAGCATTGACGCTGTCGCCGATGATGGTCCGGGGCGCGTGATCGGCAGAGCCGATTTCGCCCTGAACAAGATCGCCCAGATGCAGGCCAATGCCGATCCGGACCGGCGGGCTTTCTTCTTCTTCCAGTCGCGCGTTGAACGTCCGCAGCGCCGTACCAATCGCGGCCGCTGCATTCAGCGCCGCGCGGGCGGAACGAGCCGGGGAGGGGGCATCGAAGACCGCCAGCAGCCCATCGCCGAGGTATTTGTCCACGTGGCCGCCGGCCCCGGTGATCGCGGGTACGATGGCATCGAAGAACCGGTTCAGCAGGAACACTACATCATAAGGCAACTGACCTTCGGTACGGCTGGTAAAGCCGCGGATGTCGAGAAACAGGATGGCGAGCCTGCGTTCTTGCCCCTGGCTGGCGTGGGCCCGTGTGGTCCGCCCGTCGGGCCGGAACATGCGGCAGACGGTCAGCGGTGCGGTAGGCCGGATCTGGCAGGCCAGCCGCATGGTGCTGCTGGCCCGCACGGCGGCAAGGCTGCGCGCCTCAGCATCAGAAGGGGGATGCAGCGCATCCAATCCGTCTTCGACAACCACCCGGCAGGTGGTGCAGCGCCCTTTGCCGCCGCAGAGAGAGGTATGAGGCACGCCGCTGGCGCGGGACATTTCCAAGAGGGTCAGCCCCTTTTCGGCGCTCACCACAGGACCGTTCACATAGGTGATCCGCACCGCCCGGCGTTTGCGCAATGCCTTTTGCAGCAGCACGGCGGTTCCGGTCAGCACAAGAAGCGCCAGAAACAGGCCGATCCAGAGGTTTTCATTCTCTCGGAGGCTTATGAACGTCGGCTGGTCGGGCCAGTTGTAACTTGCCATCAGCGCCGCCCGCTGACTGCCCTCGACAAACAGATCGTAGATCCGGCGTCCCTCGCTCAACGCGCTGGCCAGGGCAAAGGTGGGGATGAAGACCGCGAGCCCGATCATATAAGTCTGTGTCCGGCGCCACCAGCGCGTCAGCCGCAGCCAGTAGTGCAGCCCCATGCAGCCATGGATCCAGACGGCCAGCAACAGCAGTGCCTGCCACCAGATCGATGGCGAGTTCCACATCAGGACAAGGATGAAGCCCATCTCATCGTTGACGTTGTGAAGCTCATGCGCGTAGCGGGTGTAGGTAATGTGCCGCAACAGCTGCAATGGGATTAGAAGGCCAAGCCCCAGCTGCACCGCCTCGTTCCAGGTCATCCGCCAGCTGCGTCGCCGGGTCAGTTGCCACAGGGCTAGGGTCTGTGGACATTCATCGTGAGGCGATGATGGCAGCCGCGAGATGCCAATTGGCGGCGTAGCTGGACGTTGTCTTTTCGTAGCGGGTCGCTATGGCTCTGAATTCCTTGATCTTTGCGA